>NZ_JBXAPF010000024.1:60872-66576 GCF_058803665.1 Lysinibacillus sp. GW821-FHT14F06 | reverse complement strand
CGTTTTGAAAAAGGGCTATACTTTTTAATTTGTCACCTTGATTTCATTGACATAATAGTATTTCAACAACATGAAAAGTCGAATTCCTGTACTCTAAGGAATCGACATTTAAATTTGGCCTGTTAGCTAAATACTCCTTAGCCAACCATGAAGCACCAAAATCAGCGTTTCTTCACAGAAAATGAAAGATGATTATGCACTTTCATGGGAGTTGACGAAGGAATTGATTTTTGTGTCACTAAACACTACGTATCTTAAAATGTTTTTAGTCAATATGATAATGAAATAAAAGAATATACAATCACTAGTAATGTAATAAAAAGGATATTGTGTTTACAAATAGGATAGTAAAAAGGTAATATGAGTGTATATTTTAGAAA
Source organism: Lysinibacillus sp. GW821-FHT14F06 (assembly GCF_058803665.1). NCBI lineage: Bacteria > Bacillati > Bacillota > Bacilli > Caryophanales > Bacillaceae > Lysinibacillus > Lysinibacillus sp. GW821-FHT14F06. The sequence continues at coordinate 66,196 of NZ_JBXAPF010000024.1, read as the reverse complement.
ATGATGGAGGAAAATGAATAACAAAATTACTATTCTAATAGGTAAAATGGGTCATTCAAGATTCACTAATAAATTAAAGGAGAGAGTTGAAGTGTGTAAAAAAGAAAAAATTGGAAAGATATTAATCACTTCCATGATGGCAGGTTCATTGTTGCAAGTGGGAGCAGTTGCTAATGCGGAAGAGCAAGTAGCAGAGCCAGCAACAAATGCAATGATGCGATTGGCAGCAGCGGACCTTACTTCTTACAAAGATTTTGATATCAATGCAAGCTGGGCGCCAGCCATGAGATGGGCAATAGACGAAGGAATTATTTCAGGCTATCAAAATCAAAAACATCCATCTGACCCGAAAAAAGGCGTGGGCAACTGGTTAGATCCTCAAGGTTATGTAACAGAATACCAAATGCTGTCGATTATATTGAAATATCAGGAACCAGACAGTTTTAAAAGCGAAAAGGCAAATACAACGAAAGCCAATTTAGACAAAAATTTCGCATTTACTGAGTATAAGCTAGCCAAGGATTTAGGCATGGTCACGAGAGGTTCTACAACCAATGTAACATTTGCATCACAACATGTCACACGTGGTCAGATGGCACGAGCATTAGTATCATACATATATGGGAAATCCGTCACGTTAGAACAAGCTGTAGAATTTATGTATGCTAACAAGTTTATGATAGGGAAAAATCTAGAAAATGGACAAACACTTGATAATTTCGGAATAACAGACAAATTGACGAGGGCACAACTTGTTGTAGTGTTGGAGCGTTATGCAAAACAACCTGAACTTAAAGATACGCTATCCGAATCAATGATTCGCGACATGCAGAAGTGGGAAGAGAAAACGCAACTTGTTTGGGAAGATAAGGAGCCCGGCTTCGAAACGAAAGAAGCTGCTGAGTCAAACATGACCCAGATTACGGTTCCGGTTTGGAAGGCCACTACAAAGGGCGACAAGGTCCAAGGAAAAGCAACGCTGACTGTACATAAGAACTTGGCTAAAACCTACAAGGCGGTATTCCAAGAGATCTTCGATGGACCAGAGAAATTTCCGATTAAGGACGTAGGCGCATACTCTTGGCGCACCAATGTCAATTCCGAGCACCGGAATGGGACAGCCCTTGACATCAATGCAAGTGAGAATATGCATTGTGAGATTGATAAGAATGGCAACGTGACCAAGATTCTTTCAGGTAGTTTTTGGAAACCTTACGAGAACATATATTCAATTACAGAAGATGGGGATGTAGTTCGGGCGTTCAGAAAACATGGATTCTCTTGGGGTGGAGACGCTTGGAGTACGAGCCGAGATTATATGCACTTTTCGTATTTTGGAAGCTAGTTTTGCTGAATCGCATTAATTCATACGCTAGTTTCTTTGTGCTATTTTTAATGGGTATTGATGTGAAAGAAATACTACATAGGGAAATAAATCAGGTAGAATTTGTATAATTTTCGTTAAATATATGTGTGATATCACCAAGGAGGTTTTGCATTTGGGCAAAAAACATCATTACTCACTATTTTTTAAGGTGACAGCTGCATCAGCTATCGTTGCATCGATTGTCATTCCAATCGAAACTACAAATGCGATGTCAGATGTACCATCGAATCATCAATTTTATGATGCCATAAAAGATCTTCAAGAACGTGGGATTATTAGCGGCTATGCAGATGGCACTTTTAAACCCGAGAAAAATTTAACACGTGGACAAGCTGCGAAAATACTTGCGGGTGTGCTGAAGCTAGATACGATTAATGTCCAAAATCCAAATTTCAAGGATATTCCTACAACACACCAATATTATGGTGCGATCGCCGCTTTAAAAGAGGCAAATATTATTGACGGTTTTGAGGATGGCACTTTTAAGCCTGAAAACAATGTACAGCGCAATCACTTAGCAAAAATTTTGGCTAATGCAATGAATTTAAAGGCAACGAATAGCGCAAATCTGCCATTAACAGATGTGCATGAAAATTACCGAGAATCAATTGCTGCGCTATATGAAAATGGTGTAACAAAGGGAAAAACGGAGACAACGTTTGATGGTAGCTCCTATGTGACACGTGGACAAATGGCTGCCTTTATCGTACGTGCCGAGAAAATCATAGCCCAGACTCAAAAGTTTCCATTTGAAAATGTAGATACTTCTAAAAATACTTTAAAACCAAGCGTACATGGAAATTGGGCTGCTTCTATCAAAGATTATATTTTCGACAATAACAATGAAACCTTCTCAACGTTAGAAGTAGATAAAAACATTAAAATTACTACATACGACAGTCAATCTAAAAAGCTTTCCGAAAAAACGTTAGCGTTAGAATTACCTCTTTTCGGCGCTTTTTATAGCGGTGAAACCTATAATTATATTGCCTATGGTCAAAATAACCCGAATGAAGAAAATATAGAGGTTATTCGCATCGTCAAGTATGATAAGAACTTTAAGCGAATTGCTGCAACATCGGTTAAAGGAGATGAGATTATTACCGTAATACCCTTTGATGCTTCATCGGGAGGAAGAATAGCAGAACAAGGTAACACACTCGCATTCCATTCATCACGTGAACGTTATAAATCAAGCGATGGCTTAAATCATCAATCTCAATTAACATTCGAAATTAATACAAGTTCAATGGAAATAATTAATACATTAGGAGAGTTTCAAGGGAATCATGTTAGTCACTCCTTTGATCAATATGTGTTAATGGATGGTGAAGCACCTGTATATTTAGATCATGGTGATGCTTATCCGCGTAGCCTCGTCCTTCATAAATTAATAGACGCATCTAGTAATAAAAAGAATAGATACTCAAAGAAAGAATTTTTTCCTATTTCTGGAGGTGTAGGTGACAATGTAACCGGTGTATCTATAGGGGGCTTCGAACAATCCCCTACGCATTATTTAGCTGCCTTTAACTCTGTCAACCAAAATAAACAGTACTATCGCACAGATACACGTAACGTTTACCTATATGGCATTCCAAAGGATTTTTCAAACACGAATGATGCTTCCATTATCGAAACAACGATTGCTAATTATGAAAACACAGCCTTGTCTACAACAACGCCTACAATTGTAAAAATAACAGATGATAAATTTGTTGTACTATGGCAAGAATATTTAGACGATAAGATTGGTAGCTTAAAATACATCTATGTGAATGGACAAGGAAAAACAACATCTTCAACCCACTTAGCAGTTGATATGGAGCTATCTACCGTCCAACCGATTGTAAAAAACAATAAAATTATTTGGTATACTACTTCAAATAATAAAAAAGTTATGTATGAACTAGAAATCGAATGAATGAGAGCGATTTTGGATGGTTCACACTTCTCACCATGAAGACTTTGTTGAAGTAAGTGGCACCCATATCAAGGAAAAATTTAAAAATAAGATGACGTAAAAAACAGATAGGGGTGTCTGAAAGCGATAGTTCCTCTTTTAGACACCCATTTATAGTTTTATTGAAACATTCCTGTTTAAAATATTTGTTAAAGATTCCCTCTAAAACAGCTCTAACCTAGATATGAAGATGAATTTTCAACTGAGCATCAAGACCAAAATCGGTAAAAAGAAGAGAAAGTAGATAGCATCAATAATTTGAGGAGTTCCCACAATGGCATAAGCAATATAATGAAGGCGATCCAAGTTACCCATTTTTTCTTGGTGTGCATTCCAACTACTAATATGAATATCCCAATGATTAATGCTATAAGAGCTATGAAAATAGACAATTCCCCCCTACACTGAACTAAATTGGTCTTTACATAGAGAATCTAGCAAATAATAAATAAAATATAGTAATGGAGAATCAGAAAATAAGGCGATATTGGAGACTTACTAGTACTAATCTGCGGTTGTTTTGGTATCATCCATTAGAGAAGAATAATTGGAAAGTAATCACCTAGATTTAGAAGAAGAGAAAAGCACATCCTTTTCTAAAAAAAGGATATGCTTTTGGACCATTATTGATTAAGAGCTCGGTACATCAAAGCCACAAATTGAGCACGTGTGACTGGATCATTAGGTTTAAAATAACCATTCGAACCTAAGGCAATACCTTCATGTTCTAAGGCAACTATATTGGCATAACTCCAATGGTCTGTACTTACATCTTTGAATAAGCTCTTATCACCTGGTGGTAATTGAAGTACCGCCACAAGAATTTTTGCCATTTGGGCACGCGTCAACCATTCATCTGGACGAAATGCTCCATTCGAGCCATCAATAATACCTGCCCGTTGCAGCTTTGTAATCGCCTCATAATAAGGATGACTAGGCAGAACATCTGAAAAAGAGGTAGCCTCACGAGATGGTTCTAGCTCAAAAGCTCGTGTTAGCATAATGGCAATATGCTGGCGTTTGATAAATTCATTAGGTCGAAATGATTGATCAGGATAACCCGTAATAACCCCTCGTCTCGCCATATCTTGAATCATCTCCCACGCCCAATGTGATTTCGGTACATCTGAGAACACATATTGCTGCTGTTCAGGCTCCTGCTCAGTTGGCTCACTATCTGGTTGTTCCTCAGGTGAGGGGGTTAAATTTTCTGGTATTGACGGTTCAGTCGGCGTCGGAACTGGATTTACTGGTACTGTTGGAGTTGTCGGTATTGATGGATATTCACCTCCACCTCCAGTTGAATTTACCATCCATTTGGCATAGAGTGTTATATCCTCTGTTACCACATCATTTGTAAAATTCCATTCTGTTGTGAAAGTTGCATTTTTATACCACCCCATAAAAGTATACCCTACCTTAGTCGGTGCTTTTGGTTTGGTTACTTTTTCATTATAGATTACAGAGTCTGACGCTACAGCTGAACCTCCGTTTGTGTTAAACGTTACACCATAACTATTCACGGTCCATTTAGCATAGAGCGTTGTATCCGCTGTGATTACATCTGTCGCAAAGTCCCACTCGGTTGCAAGGGCACCTTCCTTAAACCAGCCTGCAAATGTATACCCCGCCTTACTTGGTGCTGTTGGCTTTGTCACTTTTTCATTATAGATTACTGAGTCGGACGCTACAGCTGAACCACCGTTTGTGTTAAATGTTACGCCATAACTATTCACTGTCCATTTGGCATAGAGCGTTGTATCAGCCGTGGTTACATCTGTCGCAAAGTCCCACTCGGTTGCAAGGGCACTTTCTTTAAACCAGCCTGCAAATGTATACCCTGTCTTAGTCGGTGCTTTTGGTTTGGTCACTTTTTCATTATAGATTACAGAGTCTGACGCTACAGCTGAACCTCCGTTTGTGTTAAACGTTACGCCATAACTATTCACTGTCCATTTAGCATAGAGCGTTGTA
>NZ_JBXAPF010000024.1:0-60774 GCF_058803665.1 Lysinibacillus sp. GW821-FHT14F06 | reverse complement strand
GCACTTTCCTTAAACCAGCCTACAAATGTATACCCTGCCTTACTTGGTGCTGTTGGCTTTGTCACTTTTTCATTATAGTTTACAGAGTCGGACGCTACAGCTGAACCTCCGTTTGTGTTAAACGTTACGCCATAACTATTCACTGTCCATTTAGCATAGAGCGTTGTATCCGCTGTGATTACATCTGTCGCAAAGTCCCACTCGGTTGCAAGGGCACTTTCCTTAAACCAGCCTACAAATGTATACCCTGCCTTACTTGGTGCTGTTGGCTTTGTCACTTTTTCATTATAGATTACTGAGTCTGACGCTACAGCTGAACCACCGTTTGTGTTAAACGTCACGCTATAACTATTCACTGTCCATTTGGCATAGAGCGTTGTATCAGCTGTGATTACATCTGTTGCAAAGTCCCACTTTGTTGTCAATCCAGCATTCTTATACCAATCTACAAACGTATATCCTGTTTTGATTGGTTCTGTGGGTGCAATCAATTTATCTGCATGAGTAATGGAAAGGTCTGCTATGGAATTACCACCATTTGTGTCAAATCCAACGGTATATTGTTTAGGAATAAGTGTAACGGCTGTGCTTGTTAACTGTGCTAACCCTGGCGCATCAAAAGCCAACTGCGCTCCTGTCACTTTAGCTGCATTCATGGCACCTAAATTAGAAAAGCTGATGATTCCAGCATTTGCTGTAGCCGTTAGGGTCCCAGTCAATGTCCATGCTCCAACATCTTTCTTGGTCACTGTAACGACCTTTGTATTGTCGTTAACACTTACGTTTCCGTAGCCATCATAAAGGGTCAATACAGGCTGTTGCCCAAATGCCCCTCCATTAACGGATGGAGGAATAATATCTGTTGTCAACTTCATCACTGTTGCATTTCCTGCTATTGGCGTAATTATTAGCGAATTTGTTGTAGCAATGTCAACACCTGATACTGCTATTTCAATTGTTTGAGCCGACGCTGCATTCAGTTTTAAGCTTGATGTTGCTTCACCATTTGTGAAATTTAGCGCAACTATCTCACTCATTGAAGTCAATATTTGACCATTAAAGCTACCTATGAACCCATTCGGAGCCTGTTTATAGCCGCTAATTGTCACGTTTTTTATACCATTAAATGTAGTGTCTTTATCACCTAATGCATTCTTGACAGATAGCGTGATGCTATTATCCATACCGACTATTGGTGTTGATGTTGCTACTGTAGCAGTAACCGATTGGGCTGTTTTAGGATTAAATTGTACACTGGCTGTTGCAGTTATTGGATTACCTCCAACACTTGCACTAATTGTCGCCGTACCTACTGTTATTGGGGCAGTTAAGGTTGCTGTATAGGTACCATTATTATTATCGGTTACATCCCCAACTGTTCCTAGTGTTGAGGAAATAGCTACTGCTGCTCCACCTGCCTTGATCTCGTTGTTCTGAGCATCCTTCAATTTGACGGTAATTGTTGCCTGACTTATACCATCTGCTAAAAGAGAACCATTGCTTACTCCGACTGTACTCTTTTCTGTTGACGGTGAACCTGGAACGAATTGCACGCTGGCTGTCCCTGCTATCGCTTTACCGCCAACAGTTCCACTAATTGTACCAGTGCTGGTAGTTGTCGAGGCAGTTAAAGTTGCTGTATAGGTGCCATTATTATTATCTGTGACAGCACTAACTGTCCCCTGTGTAGATGAAATAGTGACCGACTCTCCACCAGTTGTTATATCAGTCCCCTGAGCATCTTTTAACTTTACTGTCACTGTTGTTTGACTTATTCCATCTGCTATAAGACTAGGACTACTTACTGTTATTTGACTTTCTGCTGGAGATAGTGAATAATCTGGAATCATGTACGTTCTAAATGAAAAATCATAGTCACTTGAAGCAGACCCTCTTGGATAGGGATTACCTGACTTGCCATACCAGCCAAAGCCATTAATTCCACCGTTTTCAGTAGAAATTATCATTCGATAACTCACATTCTTTTTCAGATAGGGTTTATTGTTACTGAAATCACTAGATATCCACCCGCTATTGATATCAGGTCTTGTTACTGAAGCCATAGGTACCGACATATTTTGTTCGTCGTAAATTTCTATTTTAAGGGCTCCAGGTGAACCTCTATAATCGAATACATGAATGTCAATCTGACTAAGATACCCCGAATATGCAGGCATAAATGACTGACTTCTTGGAAGTTCGGCATTAACCCAAATATTACCACTTTGTAGCGGTTGTTCCTGATCTACGATAGCTGTACCCACTGGATCCGCAGCTTTAACACTTTCACTACCAGGTGGTATTAATAAACAAATCGCAAATAATAAAATAATTAAGCCCCATTGCTGAAATTTCTTCAAATATTTCATCACAATCCTTCATTCTTCAGTATTTGATTTCTTGTTAAAGTATTAAAGTAAAGCTCCCTTCCTATAGAACTCTTGGATTAACTTGTTTCTAGAACCATCCTCACCTGTTATTAATTTTTTCTTATCGTTGAACTTTTTATTTTCAACTGAAAAAACTATACACGATAAAGTTTAAAATTAGGTTAAATTTTTAAAATTTTTATGTAATGATTTATGAAAAGAAACTTTAAGAAAGGAAGGTTCCACTTTGAAAAGCGCAATTATTACTAATACTTGGTTATAATTAGAATGCTTTAACTAAAAAATATTCTTTCCACAAAAAAACACCTCCATGTTGCTTTGTAGGGCATTACCCTATTTTTCAACGAAAGGCATTTTTGTCTTATTATTTAAGTTCAGTACAACAGAAAGTTACTAAGTTTAGTAATTTTATAGTCTTCTTTATATATTTTACAATAATTACCTCAAATCCTGTGTAACGAATCTTCCTGGATAAAATTTTAATTGTTCAGTTAACAGATTTTCCTTTGCGGTCAAATTTAGTGGTTTTATTTTAAAAATAACTGTTTTACTGCCTAAGGATGATTGGTATTTATCAATATGAGTTTTCGATAAAGGCGCTTTATAATAATCTGGTACATATTTATCCAGCATACTTTGCATGGCAGCAGTTGCTTCATCTAAATCAGTGACAAATTCTACTTTACCCTTTGCAATAACACTCATGTAGGCTGTATCCGTTTCGGCAGGCGTTGGGTCTACCATAGTGCCATAGTTTTCACTAATTGTAATACATGCATTTGTATTGCTATTTATAATGTTTATTTTCCTTCCTTCATTTGCTCCATGAAAATAAAAAATCCCATCCTTACATACAAAATTTAATGGAATAACATATGGCATGTTATTATCAACTAGCCCAAGAAAGGCAGTTTGAGCACTTACTAAAAAATTTTTGATTTTTCTTTCATCTGTACAGGCTCTATTTGACATTCGAATTGCTGGTTTCATTAGTATTTCATCTCCTTAAAAGTAGTCTATAATAAGACTTTTTTTATAAAAAGGGACAGTTTTATGAAAACTAATGGGTACAAACTGAGACTTCCATGTTGGGTTAGATAAAGGATGCCTGAATATTTATCCATAGATACCATAAGCCAATCCATTTAATCATTAATAGTATATTTCATATTCATATAATAATTTTAAATATTATTATGTACTTGTTGCACATCGCCAACCCTTATTTTCTTCTCCATCTGCTTTTATGGTTTAAGCTATTAAAATAAAAATAAGGTATTTTTTTGTATAAATGTTAACATTCCTCAGTATTTAACATCTATTGGGATTGTTAGGATATATATAACTCGAGTGTTTAGCTATAGCAAAACTATTAATAAATTGGAGGAGATTTTTTCTATGCAAACTACAATTGATATCGATCTTAAATTAAAACAGGGGTTCCGTTCTTTGTTTCCAGATTATGCGACAAAACTAGAGAAGGCTACATCACAGGAGGAAATTAATCAACTCCAAGCAACATTCATTGAAGAAAGAAAGCTGGAGTTAGCTAAGGTTTTAGGGAAGGATATCTTGGAGCTGAATGCCAGCGATTATACAGCACCATTTCCTTTGAAAAAAGAGACGTATGAGATTCTTGTTAATGCTACTGGAGATACGATAAAAAAGCAGCTTCATGTCATTATTGATGGTCTTGAGCGATTAAAAGGAATGGAAAATGATGAGGCGGGCCTTGTAACTGCACAAATGCTTCTTTCTGGTGTACTAGGGATTGGGTTATTATCAACATCAACAGTTGTAGCAAAATTGGCTGTAGGTGCGGTAGAAGCTGTTGCTGCATTAGCTGGTGTCACGGCTGCAACAGTAGGAATAGTTGTTGCGGTAGTAGCCCTTGTTATTGTATCTATCCTAATTCCAATTATCTACTTCATGGAAAAACCTGCAAATGCAATTGTATTGTTAATAAATGAATTAGACAAGCCACTCGTATTTGAACAAGACCATAATGTGCGTGGTGTACCAGCACTTATGACAGAAACGATACCAGAAGGCATTGAAATTCCTGGGATAGCGAAATATCCTGTTGGTGGATTAATAGCATCCCAAAAAGCAGACAAATCCTTGTATGGAACACAATACGGTTTTACGATGCGATATGGCAGTACAGATACTAAATTATCTTTTGGTGTAGAATGTCCTTTAACATCTCTTTATCATGATAATAATTGTTATTGTGCTATAGGTGAAAGTGCCAAAAAAGCCGCAGAAACTACTACAAAGAAAAATAAGCAATTCTGGGAAACTGAAAAAGATGGCATCAAATTAAGTATCCGTTGTAACTCAGGTAGTGGCTCCATTGCCTATTATGTAGCACGCGCATATAAAGCATAGCATGCAGAAGTATCCCTAACAAATTCTCTAGAACAGAGCAGTTGTTAGGGATCTTTTTAATATCTAATCATAAGACACAGGAAAGAGTTAGCTAGATGATATGACCTTTGTAGATAAAGAACCTCTTGTTTTTTTAAACCATTGGTAAAATAGTAAATAAACGAGTCCAATTTCAATTGCATCTCCACCATAATACATTATCATTGCTCCAAGTTCTGCCTGTTCGGAAGATACATGATTAGGAGGATGAGCATAAATATATTTGGATAATATTGAATGAGCTGTTAATGCTACTAATAAAACGATTGAACGGAAGATATAAGATTGCTGATGAGCAGTTGGATCGATATAGATAAAAGCAATGGTAAATAAATAACCAGCTAGAAAAATATGAATGTGGATCAAAATAAATAAAATTGAGCTTTCATGCATCATGTTAAAGAGCGGTGTAGTATAGAGCAACCATAGACCACCTATATTTAAAATAGTTGCTATGATTGGATTACGGACAAAACTAAAGTAAGAGTTTCGTAATATACGGGAAATAAGACGAGCCGTTTTCACTGGAATTGTTCTTAAGAGTAGAGTCATTGGAGCTGCTAGAGCGATTAAAAGTGGTGCTAGCATTCCAAGCAATAAGTGACCAACCATATGCGCTGAAAAATTTATGTGTGTAAGCTCTGCGAATGGACCAATTAAAGTGATAATGGCGCATAAATGCCCTAGTATCCAACTCATTGTGCGAAAATGAGACCAATTTTTTTTATGCTGATTTGAATAAAAAACAGCAACAATGTAGGAGACAAGAGAAATGAGAAATGGTAAAACTAATATCAGCTGAACGAGAATGGAGAAATTTTGGATATGAGATTCATGAGAATGCAAATTTAAACCTCCTAGCTCTTTTGATGATTGGTTTGTATTAGTAAAACTATACCAATAATGATTAGAATTGCTGCAAGTACATTCCAAACTATATCATAGGGAAGAATTTCGACATTGTAACGGATTTGATGCAGTCTCATGAACTTGTGTTGAATGATGCCATCATATAGTTGAAACACCCCTGCACCAAGAAAAATACCACCAAGCCATCTTTTCAACCAAAAACCATGTTTACGATGAAGGTCAGCGAGTAAAAATGCAGCTCCGATTGTTGCGAAAAAGCTAAAGGCATGGAATAAACCATCTGAAACTAATCCAATATTAGCTGTAGATTTATCATAGAAATGGTGCCAATGCAATAATTGATGAAAGACTACCTCATCTATAAATGCTACTACACCTAAACCAAATAATAAGCCCGTCCACAAATTTTGTTGTCCGTATTGATAACGGTTTTCATGTTTATGTTTTTTTCCTTCGTACATATTAGATATGGCCAAATTTTCCACCTCAAATTACATTTCTAATAGTTTAACCATACGATAAGATTTTAAACAATTACAGGAATTTTTTCATAAAATAACCTCTATCAAACTACATCCAAATATTATTACAAGATTTAGCAGGAGCATTATAATAACTTGTTAAGCTGTATCACTTAATGACCATTGGATTAATTCCCTTATCTATTAAATTGTATCGTTTACCCTCTTAATTGTTTGCTTTTAAAACACCTCCAGCTTCCGTTTCAATTATAAGAATTCAGTCCCGTTCTGTTCCCTTAGGCTTCAGTTTAATGCAATTGGTCAATCAGCAATTTTAAACTTCAAATCCTTCCCCTAGAAGTAGAGAAATTTATAAAATTTCGAGCATCCTATATCCTCACTAATAATTGAATTAAAAGTATAAATTAGACGCTTATTAAAACGATGGACGCACATTTCCACCCTTATGACAGTGGTCCTCTTTGGAATGATTAAGAATCAGGAAGAAATATCGATTTATTTTAAACGCTTCCCTTCTGAAATAACTTATATTCTTTACTTATGGACTTTTTCTTTTTTTAAAATAGATAAAATAGCGTCGGATAATCTGTTTTTTCTGAACCAGTCTGATCTGCTATTCTTAATCCTTTTATATATCTATTTCGCCTATCAAATCCATCCTTTCAAGGTTATAAGTTAACAATATTACCATAATTTATTAACATCTATTTAATTAAGACTTTACAACCTTCCTTTAAACTTACCATTGAACTCATCTAAAGGAGGAAAATCATGAAATATTCTAAAAAATGGACTTCTTTGTTTTTAGCAAGTGCTCTTACTTTATCAACAGTTAGTATCGCTACACCACAGGTACAGGCAGAAGAAGTAAAAAAACCAACAAATGTTATTATGCTTGTGATGGATGGTAGCAGTAATAATGCTATTACACTTTCGCGTTGGTATAAGGGAGAAAGCTTGGCAATGGATGAAATTTTAACAGGTGCCATGCGTACGTACTCTGCTGAGTCAGCTATCACAGATTCCGCTCCTGCAGCAACAGCTTTAGCAACTGGACATAAGTCGAATGATAAATTTATTGGTGTATTGCCATCTGTTGTTAATTCACCAGGATTGGAGCAAGTTGCTAAAGAGGACGCATTTAGACCAGTTGCGAATGTTTTGGAAGGCGCAAAACAGCAAGGCAAGGCCACAGGATTAATTTCTACCTCTGAAATCCAGCACGCTACACCAGCAGGCTTTTCAGCTCATGTTAATAATAGAAGCCAATATGGTGATATCGCTGAACAGCAAGTCTATCAAAATATTGATGTTGTTTTAGGTGGTGGCTTAGAATCTTTATCACCTGGAACAACCAAAAATGCGCGTAAAGATGGTGAGGATTTATTGAACGTCCTCAAGGAAAAAAATTATACTCTTGTCAAAACGCGAGAAGAACTACTAAACAGTCAAGCATCAAAAATTTGGGGTAGCTTTGCGCCAAGTGCCCTTGCTTACGATTTTGATCGTGCCAAAACAAGAGCATCTGAACCAACGCTTGCTGAAATGACAGAAAAAGCGATTAATACGCTGAAAAAGGATGAGGATGGCTTCTTCTTATTTGTGGAAGGAAGTAAGGTGGACTGGGCAGCTCATGCTAACGATACTATTGGGATCATTAGTGATATTTTATCGTTTGATGATGCGGTGAAAGAAGCAATCGATTTTGCAAAAGAAGATGGAAATACATTAGTGGTTGCCGTAACAGACCACGGCAATAGCGGTATTACAATGGGGAATATCAACACAACAAGTACTTATTCAAGCATTCCTGTATCAGCCTACATCGATCCATTGAAGAAAGCTACAATGACGATTGAAGGTGCGCTAGGGCAATTAAAAGAAGATCAATCAAACTTAATAGAAGTTGCTGCACTTTATGGTCTGGATAATCTAACAGAAGAAGAACTTACTACACTAAAATCTGCTAAAGATCTAGGCAGCGAAATGGTCAAAATGCTTGCAAATCGTGCCAATATTGGCTATACAACTGGTGGACATACTGGTGAGGATGTATTCTTATACTCCTTCGGCCCCTCTAAAATAACTGGTCTTGTAGAAAATACAGATTTAGCACATGCAATGGCAAAGTTTATGGGCTTTGAGTTAGATAAGCTAACAGACGAATTATATATACCTGCAACAAAAGTGTTTACTGAAAAAGGCTTCACAACAAAAATTGATGTGGCAGATAAAGAAAATCCTACGTTTATTGCCCAAAAAGCTGATGTTACCATTACAATTCCAGTAAACAAAAATAGTATAGTGTATAAAGACGCTTCAATGAATACGTCTAAAACATATACATTTGATACAATCAATGTTTATAACGGTACTGAATTTTATGTTTCTAAAAAGGTTTTAGATACAATAAAATAAATTGAATATGACATCATAAGCTAGATGGTGAGCTTATGATGTCTTTTTTTACTTATGGGTGACTGCTACATTGTTGTTATCTCATGAGATTCATTGTCTCCATTTTGCTTATAGATACATTTTTTGTTCTAATTTTAACTGTACTTCTTGTTGGTTTATTTTTAAATTTGTAACTTTCTTTACTTTTAGATAATAAACAATATAACAGCCGATAAAGAATGCTCCTCCACAATATAGAGCTAATCGTTGAGATGGATCAAATGCTAAGCTTGCCATGACAATACAGTTTGCTGCTAAACCTAAAATTGGGACGAGTGGATAAAGTGGGGCTTTGAATTTTAAATCCTCCACTTTCCCACCTTGACGTATATAGGATCTTCTAAAAGCAATTTGGGAAGCCGTAATGGCAATCCAACCAATTTGTGCGCCTAAGCCTGCTAGGGAAAGAAGCCATACAAATACTGTTTTTGCAGCGAATACGCTTGATAGCAATGACAAACCAGCCACAGCAAGTGTAATCAGTAATGCATTCATAGGAATCCCTCTTTTATTCACCTTTCCTAAAATGGGACTTGCCATCTTTTCAACAGAAAGGGAGAATAGCATACGTGTTGCTGCATAAAGTCCAGAGTTAGCAACAGATAATAATGCTGTTAGAATAACAAAATTCATGATATCTGCTGCATATGGAATTCCGATACTATCTAGCACAACACAAAGGGACTTTCAACAACACCTGCTTTTTCCATAGGTATCATACCTGCCAGTATAACGACAGATAATACGAAGAAGAAAAGTGTCCGCCAAACTGTTTGTTTAATCGATTTAGGGATTGTCTTTTCAGGATTTTCACTCTCCCCCGCAGCAATACCAATTAATTCAGTACCTTGGAATGAAAAATTCACAGTAATCATGGTAATAAGCAAGGCTGATAGCCCATTTGGAAAAAGCCCTCCCTCATAAAAATGAGAAAGAAATGGTGCATCTGTTCCATCTTTCATATCGATTAGACCAAACATAGCTGCCCCACCAACCACAAGGAACATTATGATTGCCAATATTTTAATGCTTGAGAAGACAAATTCTGCTTCACCGAACGCTTTTGCTGATAAACCATTCAATACAAAGAGCAGTGCTGCAAATAGTAGGCACCACATCCATACTGGTGATTCAGGAAACCACCTTTGCATAAGTTGTCCAGCCCCTAAAAATTCGAGAGCAACAGTTACTGCCCAACCTAACCAGTACAGCCAACCGACAGCAAAACCAGTAGCAGGGCCAATAAATTTCGTCGTGTATGTCTGGAATGATCCTGATACTGGCATAGCGACAGATAATTCGCCTAAACATAGCATTGTTAAGTACATGACTAACCCACCTACTAAATAAGCGAGAATGGCACCAGTTGGTCCAGCTTGATTAATTGTGTAGCCGGATCCAAGAAAGAAGCCAGTTCCAATGCATCCTCCAAGTGAGATCATAAATAAGTGTCTTGCTTTCATACTTCTTTTTAACTCATATTGTTCTGCTGCCATAAAAAACTCCTTACGCAAGTTATCTTGTAAGCACTTTCTTTTTTAAGTGCATTAAGATAACTATTAGAAATTTTAATAATTGAATATCCATTTAATATATTATATAAACTGTCAATATTCTGACAAAATAAATGCTAGTGATTAGCTAGAGCAATTGCCTTTTCTATTGTAAACTTAATCTAGGGAGAGCTACCTTCTTACATTTGGTTGTGGCGACCTAATATTTTAAGAAAAGTTCTTCCTTTATAAGGTAATTTATTGCCCTTATCCATGACTTAAAGTAATGTATCGCCAAATAAAGAGCTGATTAAAGCTACAGCAGCGATAGCCGTCTTATTATATTTGTCCAATACTGGGTTTGTCTCTACAAACTCTGCTGAGGTAATGATATTTGCCTCTGATAGCATTTCCATAGCAAGATGGCTTTCACGATAACTAATACCACCTGCAACTGGAGTTCCAACACCTGGTGCATCGTTTGGATCAAGTCCATCTAAATCTAGAGATAAATGGACACCGTCTGTACGTTCCTTTAAATATTCAATCGTTTCTGACATAACGGTTGTCATACCTAATCGATCGATCTCATGCATAGTATATACTTTTATACCTTGTTCTTTAATAAGCTGCTTTTCTCCTGGATCTAAATCACGAGCACCAATAATCACGACATTTTCAGGCTTTACTTTTGGACCATAGCCTCCAATATTAGTGAGTGCAGGATGACCAAGACCTAAGCTTACAGCCAAAGACATTCCATGTATATTGCCCGAAGGAGAGGTTTCACCTGTGTTTAGATCGCCATGTGCATCATACCAAATGACACCTAAATTCTCATAATGTTTTGAGACACCCGCTAATGTTCCAATAGCAATACTATGATCTCCTCCTAAAACTAACGGAAAGCGATTTGAGGAAATAACATGATCTACTTTTTGACCTAGCTTGTCATTAGCATCTGCTACAGTTTTTAAATTTTTTAAGTTAGTCGTTATTTCTGTTTCTTCACTTTCATTTACTATTTTGATATTTAAATCACCTTCGTCATAAATCGAATAGCCAAGGTCCTCAAGTCGGTCTGTTAACCCAGCATATCTAATAGCACTTGGCCCCATATCAACCCCTCTTCTAGTTTGACCAAAATCCATAGGCACCCCAATAATTGTAACTTCTTTGTTCATGATGTTTTCTCCTCTCGATTAATTACTTTCACAGTATAAAGAAAATGAAAAATTGACTCAACCCAACATTTTTTTAAATTTTTATACAGTTTGGATTATTAAAAACATAGATTCTTTCTTGTATAAATAAATGCATAAACACTATTTGAATGCATAATGATACGTTATTTTCCAATTTCGCTTGATTTTTTGTCAGAAATTTCAAAAGAAAAAATAAATACTATTCTATTTTTATAATTTTTTTAATAGAAAATTAACTGCCGCCATAAAAAAATATCCAAATATCGTACTTACACCCAAATGCAAGAAAAGAATAACCAGTTGTTACTAAGTTGACAACTGGTTGGATGAATAACTATATCCTCTATAATCGCTATTCCTTTGAATTTCTAATCCAGGTCAGAGTACTAATTTAAGTAGTTTTTACCACTATCCCACTTGCACAATATACTTTCCATAAAATCATATAAATTTCCCCTTTCCAATATAATACTAATCTATAACAAATGATTTCTTATAAAAGAAGGGTGATGTTAAGTGACGATTATCACAAAGCCATCCATCGGTTTAACGCAATTTACCGATTTTACGATGAAGGGAAGTGCTGCCAAGACAAAGTTTGTGAAAGACATTAAGTATCAGGGGGACTATCATCCGATTAAAGATTATTGGAGAGCATTACGCGAAGGCTTAAAAAAATATCATGAAAATCGTTATAATGATTCCTATTTACTTACAATCATAGACAATGCCATCCCTGTACGTCAGAAGAATTACCAGGAAGCTATAAAAGCCTATTTAAAATTTTTAAAAAATAAAAATGTGCAGTGGTTTGAGCCCGGTAAGTCCAATTGGTATTGTGATGATTTAACTGTACGTTCTAACCCTGAACTCGGTTTAATCATCGATGATATCCCCTATCTAATTAAGCTGTATTTCAAAGGGAAAAATGAACGCATCGATAAACATAAATGCCGATCTGCCTTGACTCTCCTAAAAGATTCTCACTATTTGATAGAACATCCTGAATCGATTAAACATGCTATCTTGAATGTTCAAAAAGGCCGTTTGATTATAGATGATGAATCAACAGAATATCATCAAATTGCCCTCGAATCCGATGCAGCGCAATTTATGTTTATTTGGAATAGACTATAAACCTAATTATCCAATCAATTTTGCTCTCCATAATTGCGTCTGGAATCGGCTTTGTGCTTAGGCCTGCGTGATGCAGGTCAGTTAGCCGTTATCACCTGGATGTGGGTGCGATGATTTTAGGCTAACATCCTTTATTAACTCCTTTTCGATTACGTGACATCCGCCAGAGACTTTGGGCCAACAGATGTTTTTTGTGCGAAAGCGTAGTGCTAACGCAGCAGCAGCAACATGATGTTGGTCACTCAGTCGTGTTTTATTGTTGTTGTTGTTGTTGCTGTCGCTTCGCTTTCGCACAGATAAAACCGTGTTGCTGTCGCTTCGCTTTCGCACAGATAAAACCGTGTTGCTGTCGCTTCGCTTTCGCACAGATTAAAACCGTGTTGCTGTCGCTTCGCTTTCGCACAGATTAACCCGTGTTGCTGTCGCTTCGCTTTCGCACAGATTAAACCGTGTTGCTGTCGCTTCGCTTTCGCACAGATAAATTGCCACAGGACGTGGCGTTCTTAGACTGAGTTCCTCTATTTCAGTGGGTGTTTGGACACCCGCTGAAAAGAACTTAAATTCGCATTCATCTCACCACCTATATAGATGGGAGACTTCTGTATCTGCCGCTATGCTTACGCGCATAAAACATCTGTCGCTATGCTTTCGATACAAAAAACATTTGCTGGAAGAAGTTAAACAATGTGGATTTGGTATTTTTAATCTATCAAATCCACATAATGTCTGTTTAAAAAAGTAATAAATGCTCTGTCACCTACACGTTTCCATATATCCAACATGAAATAAATCATTGACAATGGCTATATTGTTAAGCAAACTTTACTTAACTAATGACCAATAAATAAATTAAGGATGATACAACTATGCATGATTATTTAATACTTATAGACAAAATCAATCAAAGATTTGAGCAGTTTAAATTGTTAGTTATCAAAGAAACCAAAGAGGTTGAGGAATTAGAGAACTTTCACTTAACTCCTCAGCAAGAAATTATTATGTTTTATATCATTCGGAATGAGCCAGTAATTGCAAATAATATTGCAAATCATTTTGATATTTCTAAAAGTGCGGTTAGCCAAGTTATTTCAAAGCTGGAAGAAATGAAAATGATAGTTCGTCAGGAGAATTCACTAAACCGTAGAGAGACTTTCATTTCTCTTGGGAATAGAGGTCAAGAATTTCATCAACTTCTAAAAAAAATTGACGACATTCTCGTAGAAAAGTATTATTCGAAGGTAAGTTTAATTGAGTTAAAAAATGTTCTTGATACATTAGATAAAATTGTTGGAACAAATAACAGCAAAGAGAGTTAAGCTATGGAAAAAAATTAAAGCAACTCACTCATCGCATATATTTACCATCTGATCCTGAAACAGATCGACCAATACTGTCTGCCATATTCGTGATACAGCAAACTTTAATTATAGATGCAGGAAATTCTGATAAGCATGCTAAGTTATTTCTCGATGCACTAGATCAATATCAAACAACAATTACCACTCTGTCGTATTAACACATTGGCATTAGGTTCATAGCTTTGGAACAAATGAAATGAATTTATTAACATTAGCACAGGAAATGACAAAAAGGTCTTGGAAATAATAGATTATGATTGGCCAAACGAAGCTTTGCACTGTTCATTTTTCTTACGCTTGTTTAATTGAGGGTCCTTAATTATTTAATATTAACATCAAAAACAAATGATTCCTTTCCTTTATTCCATATGGCATTAAGTTCATAAATATAATACCCCTCTTTAGATGGCATGGTTATTTTTTCATCTTTAATTTCAACATTTTCAATTGTGCCATCTTCATTCATTTTAGTTGCCGTAATGGAGATTGGACTCTTATCAATGTTAAATTTTAATATACCTCCTTTTTCGACTTCTAATGTTTCGAAGTTATCGGCTATTTCGCTAATATCAGGAGAACGTTTAAGTCTTACTTCAACATCATCCTCTTTCCATTCATATTTACTCGGTAACATATTATAATGCTCCCCATCAAAAATAACTTGGCCTTCTGGTTGTTTATGAATACCAGCTGGTAATACATTGCATCCAGTCAAAATAAGTACTATTACTATTGGTAAAACTATTTTTTTCATTTGACCACTCTCCTTTTTTACTGAATTCTTTTGATTTATTTAAGTCATGCTACGTTAATACTGCAAATAGTCGCATCATTTCTCAATAAAACAATCTAGAATTCTTTAATAAATGCATCCAGTATAAGTACTAAAATGGCTAATAAAACACAAATATTTACAAAGACTATAGCAAATTTATTGTCATCTTTATTTTCTTTCTGCTGCTGTTTAATCTTTCTATATAAAACTTGAATCTTTTTTTGCATCTGTTTTCTATCCTGTTTTTTTAGGCTCAATCATTTTTCCTCCTTTTCCCTTAAGATTATAGGAAAACAATATTTAAAATTCTTTATTGAATTAAATTTTGTGATTAGCTTAAGTACAAATCAATCAATTATGCCTCGGCATAATTGCGTTCGGGATCGGCTTTGGGCTTAGGCCTACGTGATGCAGGTCAGTTAGCCGTTATCGCATGGATGCGATGATTTTAGGCTAACAAAGTAGTTAAATCGATATTAGCATAAATATCCAATAAAAAAATAGAGAACTATCCTTGAAAAAGTTAAAATAATTTTTCGTCTCAATAAGTACATATATTCCTAATCAAAACGACATAACGTAAATTGGATATGGCACAGAATAAACATCTAACAGGAAATATATTTTCTTCTTCATCATGTGAAGAAGAAATTTCGAAAAAAGAAGGTAAAGATAATAGCATGTTGATCAACTTGGAGTACAAAATAAAAACTCCTCTCGTGGTTTGTCTGAACAACAATTACGATACGGAGTTTTCGTTTTTCTTCTATAGCAAAATGTGAAATTATTGAATTAATAGAAAATCAACCATGAGTTATGGTGAAAAGTTCTAAAGCCTTCCCCATTTCCGGCTCTGTTTTATTAAAAATCATGATTACTGTGTATCACTCAGCATTTTTACAACTTCCTTGATTTGAAGCTCTAATGATATTGGATCATTGCCCCAGAATAAATCTGGGTCAAGCTTGTATACACGTTTATTTTTCACAGCTTCAAGAGAGTTCCAAAGCCCCTCTTTCTCTCCCCATACTTCAGATATCAAATCGCCCTGATCAATAAAAATATAGTCGCCAGCATATTCAGGAATGACCTCATATGAAATTTGTCTATAGGCTTCTTTCCCTATCATTTCTTGTTGCTGTTTCACTGGTGGCTTCAATTGAAGGTGTTTATAAATGGCTTCACCACCCCTGTAGCCCCCGTCACCATAAATATAGAATCCTTTATCCACGACAAATACGCCCATTAGTGCAAAGGTTTCTTCTGGTTTAATAATATCTGCAAGCTCTTTCCTCGCTGTCTCAGCTGTCTTATCTAACTTATCTATCCACTGCTCAGCTTCATCTTCCTTGTCCAGAGCCTTGCCTAAATAACGCATCGTTTCATAAATATCTTTTGTAGAGCCGTAAGGGATAGAGAGGGTTGGGGCTATCTTCTCGTACTGCTGAATAATAGTTTCATCATTCACCCAAGTTACGATTAAATCTGGCTTCAACTCCACTATTGTCTCAAGCGACCTCTCTCCCGTAGTGGCAATTCCGTCAATCTGGTCTTTAATGACTTTGTTCTCCAAATCCCATTGTGTTGAACCAATCGGCTTCACACCAAGCACAAGCAGCTCAGGCAAATATCCGTCCGTTACAATTCTTTCAGGCTTGATTGGAATTTCAACATCCCCACGTTTTGTTTTGACTATTTTGGTCGTTGCATCGGGCTCCACTGATGACTTAGTGGTGTCGTTGGAATTACCACAAGCTGTGAGTATGATTATCAGGGTAAGAAACAATATAGTTTTTAAAATCTTATGTAAGTACAAGATAGAACCTCCTAATTTGATAATGATTATCATTCGCGATGATATGTTCATTATAAGGACAGTCTTGTACAAGGACAACGCATATAAATTGGATATTTCATAGGGAAAATTGTTGGAATTAGTTTTGAGTAGTTAACAATTTTACCATTAAGGCGAGTTGTAGCTCTAATGACAGCCCATCATCAAACCAAAATTCATTCAGCTTAAGTAAATGCAGTTGGCAGCCTTGTTCATATACAATACGCTGCCAAACAGAGCGCTCCATCAGCTTGGTCCTGAAAGTCTCGGTATCGTCGCTTGGAACAATCACGAACATGTGAGTTGCTGCATAGAGAGGCAATCCTGCTCTTTCACCTTACGATGAAGACCCGTTTGGAGTACCTCCTGTTGAATTCGCTCAGGTGCACTCAAACCAAGTAGCTGATACAAGGTGTAAACGGAGCGTACGGAAAGATAAGGAATCAGCCATAAGTTATCGTAGCTTAACTCGAATATGCCTGCTGTAGTTCCTGGTGCTAGAAATGGTGTAATGACTTGTCTTGCTTCTAGGGCTGACTGCTGCAAGTTGGCTATCCAATTCTCAGCTTCTTGGGTTCGTCCAAGTAGTTTGCCAAGCAGCCGTACCTCCTCAAGCTTATCCAGCTTTCCCCATGGAATGGTCAGAACTGGAGCAATTTGTTCTAGCTCTTTAAGCTCGTTTGGATAGTTATATAAATAAGTAGGTGCAATAATTAAATCTGGTGCTAGCTGTCGTAACACTTCGACTTGGTTATCAGAGTCAACTTCTACAATGTTAGGTAATCGTTTGCGTAATAGTTGCGATGATTGAAGCAACTCACGCGTAGTAGCAAGGGGTTGAATGCCCAATGCCAGTAATGCACCAACAAACTGTACTCCGACTATACGGTTTGTATGCTTTCTACCACGAAAGCTGCTAGGCGAAAGATGAACGTACTTGCTAAAAGTTTTTCCCAAATACGAGCCGTCTGCAAAGCCTGTCCTATACGCAATATCCTGTAATTTATCATTCGTTCCGAGAAGCATTAGCTTTGCTTGATCAATTCGAATTTGATTCACATATTCAGCAAAGCTCCAGCCTGTTTCCTTCTTAAACAGTGAGGAAAAATAGCTTTCGTTAAAACCAGTCATCTGAGCCATAAAAGAGCGTGTTAACGGTGCTTCAAAATGTTGTTGGATATAAGTAACTGCCTGTTGTATAGCTTTATCGTTCGTTAGAAAGAAGCTATCTACTTGCTTTCTTTCAAAAATGGTATCAAGCAACTCGTGCAGGAGCAAGTGAAGCTTGGGTCCAGCCTCCATTTTCTGAATCTGACGAAACTGCTCTACCAAATTGTATAACAGTCCTTCAGCATAGCGAGGAAACTCCATTATCTGTCCATGTTCAGGAAGATGTGCCATATCAGCCACATACAACAGTGTATCTTTTTCCCGTTTAGCCAATCGATAGCTATTGAATGAAATACTGTATACAGAGGCAAATACTTCATTGTCACTTGGTAGCATAGTAACATGCTGCTCTGGATGAAGAAGGAATATAAATTGCCCTCTCCCTATTTGCCAGGTGCGATTGACAGTTTGAATAATTATTGGTTGGGTAGGAACAATGATAGCAGGAAATGGGCCAGTCAGCGTGACAGGGCTAATTGTTCCTTCATCTGCTAGTAATCTTGTATCCAATAACTCGTATGTCAACATATCTATTTCTCCTCCCAATTTTTTACACAACAATCTCCCGATCACATCGGTTAACTTGAGGAAATTTGTATTGTGTGCATCAATATTTAAACTGTCAGACTATATTCTTATTGGAACCGAATAATTTTCTAACTGGTTCATATTATAGCAGACGAGAAGAGAGCAAATAAATTCTACCAACCACCGCTTCCTGACCAACATAAACAACAATCAAGCATTTAAATCTGTTATAGCAGGGATATTAATCTCCTTTACACATGAAACAGGTGATAAACTTATCACACATTGGACAATGGATACAATATCTTGAACAGGAATACGAGTACCTTCATACAAAAGAATGGCCTTTTCTGCACCTTCTTCATATGGTATTTCTGCAGCAAGTTCTCCTGGATTAATGCATGTTACGGAGATCCTATCTTTTCTTACATGTTCACGTAGCGCATTTGTTATTCCCCGTAAGCCAAATTTAGATGCGACAAACGAAACTTGTGCATTATTCGTATGATCTAAACCTGCCGTTGAACCAATTAAAATTATTTTCCCATTTTTCGCCTGTCTTAAGTTAGGTAATAGTGCTTGGATATAGGTAATAGTGGAAGTTAGATTAATATTGATTAGGTTTGAAATATCTGCTACTTCATCCTTATCAAATGTATAGTCATCCTCAAAACCACGCTTTTCCCATACCCCAACATTATAAATTAATACATCGATGGCAATCCCTTGTAACGTTTCTTTTAAAATAGTAATTTGTTGTTGACTAGATAAATCAATTGAGAGCCACTTACGATTTACTCCATCATTTAGATCTAAACTATTTGGTCTTGTACGTGACACCATCCATACCGTATCACCCTTTATAGGTAAACCCTTTACAAACGCATCCCCTAGTCCTTGACTTGCTCCAAAAATAATAAAATTCTTACTCATGCTATCAACCTTTCTTAATAACTGTAATTATAAATTATTAGAATAAAATTACCTTAAATAGAGAATATCTGATACCAGTTACTCTCTTAATTGTTATTATATTAATAAATTAACTTTTTAACCTCAATCCATTGTCTGAAATTAACTTTCATCAGATTGAACTAGTAAGAAGTTTCAAGTATACTTTTGAATGATAATAATAATCATTTTTACTCAAATTGTCTGCTTAAAAACTGCATGAAAAAATATACTGATGAGCCAGCTGCATGATTCAAACACTACTGTCATATTTCCTTCTTCTCTGATGATTATTATCAACAAAATTAATTATCAATGATTTCTTTTTCTCTATCTGTAGCGGGAGATTCTTCTTTTATAGAAGGAGCAAAAATTAAGAAAACAACGAAACATGGCAGGAGATGAGAATGAATAATTAACTATTTTTATCAAAAAACAAACAACAAAAAAAACGATTGCATATTTGACAATCGCTTCTTACTCATCAATTTACTAAATAGGTATTTTCTATCTTTATATTGAGTTCATTTAACCATTCTAAATTTCTTTTACTTTAATTACAAAACTATCAAATGCTTCTTCCGCCTCAACACGACGTTGTGCTTTACAAATTTCAGGGTATGTAGGACAAAGTCTTAACAACTTCTCTTTTTTGATTTTAATAGGTAAATCACCATCAACCTTTACATCCCAAAATCCTCGTTTATTCTTATATGCAACGGCTCGAAATTCACTTTGCTCATCTCTTTTAAAATAGATATGCCAATGACGTCCAGGTAAATGATCCTCAATTTCCTTCGCATAATCACTATAAGATGTTTTTATAAAAACCAGTTCCATCTCTTCTGTTACAAGATTAGCAGGAATGGGCGCCTGACTTGGTAAATCTTCATTATCATATAGAACACCCGCTAATAAATATGCTAAAGCCTTCTTTGCTTTTTGAATAGCTTCCTCTTTCGTTGAGCCTGAGCTTAAGCAAACCTCCCACCCATAATCCGGAAGTAATGTTGGAAAATGAACTCCGAAACTTAATTCCTCTTGTCTTATAAACGCTGGATAAACCACATTTTCAAATGCCATATCAGCTTTACCTCCCATACATATTGATAAAAATTCAAATGTAAACTTATTTACTTAAACTATAATTGGCTTTGCACTTGAATTTTGTGCGGCTGTACTTCCAAATCTAAATTAATTTCCGTTTCCCATTCAGTTGTCCAAGAAACTAAAAACATCCTCCTATTAGTAATCCAAGCATTTCTTGCACCTCCATAATTTATATAAATTTGAACGCATTCTTTAATTCTCTCTCCCTCTATTACTACATCAAAATAATTATTAACATCATTATTAACCGTAGCCTTGGAATAAAATTTGATTACATCCCCATGATAAATGAATAAATAGAAAAAGCGTGTTTTGAAATTTGATCAAACACGCTTTTATTTCAAATTAATCATCCCAATTGTAAAATGTTAAAATTTAGACCTGTATAACCTCATCGTAAAAATTGGTTAAGATTAACATAAAGTTACTGCTGTATAATCTGAATAAGGTTGCCACATGTATCATCAAAGACAGCTATTGTGATTTCACCCATTTTTGTCGGTTTCATAGTAAACCTTACGTCTTTTTCTACTAATCGTTCATACTCTTTGTCAATATCTGCAACACCAAACATTGTTACTGGAATACCATCTGCAAATAGCTTCTCTTGATACTCTTTCGCAGCAGGGTGCTCATTAGGTTCGAGTAGAAGCTCAATACTATCTTCCTCATCAGGAGAAACAATCGTTATCCATCTATATGCTCCGCTAGGAACGTCATGCTTTTTTACAAAGCCTAGCGTTTTTGTATAAAATTCTAATGCTTTGTCCTGATCTTGGACGAATATACTAGTAATAATGATTTTCAACATATTTTGTCCTCCTTACTATTAACGCTATATAGTTCACTTCTAACAATCTGGCTACAAATTGCAAAACTCATACATCGTCATTAGTAATAACGTTAATCTATCCATTCTTTCAGCAAATTTCTTAGTGGTTCTTTGTTAAACGTAAGTACTCGATATTTCCCCTTTCGTTCCGAAATTACAAGGCCTGCTTCTTCCAATGTATTAAGATGTTTAGCAATCGCCTGACGTGAAATGGTAAGGTTATATTTCATAACAAGACGTGCCGTAAGTTCATACAGCGTCAGCTCATTGCGTTCGGAAAGTTCATCTAATATAATTCGTCGAGTCGAGTCGCTAAGTGCTTTGAATATACTATCTTTGTCCCAATCCATATGTCGATTATAGGTAACCCTACAGTTGCTTGTCAAATATATACAACTGTAGGGTTTCCTAAAAGTTTGCCCTAACCTTCTTTAAATTCAAAGCTATATAAAATTTCTTGCAATCCATCGGTAGTTACTAATCACCATGTTTGTTTTGCAAAAATTTACTCTCTGAAATAAATAATCCTACTAAAGTAAGTATAATTCCAGTCACAGCGAACACTGTAATTCTTTCATGTAGTACAAGTACTGAAGTAATAACGGTGATTACAGGAACCATATAAATATAAACACTGGTTTTAATTGCACCCAATATTTTTACTGCAGAATTCCACGTCACAAAACAAAGTGCAGATGCTCCTACCCCTAAAAATAGAATATTCAATAGGTTAGTTGGCTGCATCAGTTGATTTATATTTGGTTTATATCCAACAATAAATAATGCAGGTACCATAAAAATCAACCCATAGAAAAAAATTCTTCGTGTTGTTTGAATCGTATTATAGTGAAACTCACTGATTTTCTTTGTCAGTATAGAATAGGCAGCCCATACAGCCGCAGCTAATACAGCTAGTATATCTCCCAATGGATTTAATTTTAAGTTGCTACTTCCGTTGAAGCTAATAAAGAAAATTCCAACGAGTGCAACAGCAAAACCTATAAAAAACTGTAATCTTAATTTCTCGCCATCCAAAAATAAATGTGCAAGGAATGCAGTAAAAAATGGTGCTATCGCAATAATGACACCTACATTGGATGCAAAGGTATAGGTTAGTGCTATATTTTCGAGTAAATAATATAGTGTAACACCACATAAACCAGCACCTGCAAAATATAGCTCCTGTTTTTTTTCTTTCACTCTAAACCAGTGAGGATAAACAAGGAGCAGAACAAGGAAACCAATTATAAATCTCAAAAATAAGATTTCAATAGGTGAAATTGCATCTAATAAGATCTTAGTTGATATGAAGGTTGTACCCCAAATAAAAATAGTGACTACTGCTAAAAAATGTCCATGAATCTCTTTTTTTGTATCCATAAAAATCCTCTCTATGTAATTAAGATCAGTTTCGTGCATCCTTGAAAATATTCATATATTGTTTAGGAGTAAGCCCTATAAACTTCTTGAAAAAGTTAGAAAAATGGCTTTGGTCAGTAAACCCTGTTTTAAATGCCACGTCGATTGGTAATACTCCATGTTCTAGCATTTTTTTTGCCTTTTCAATTCGTATAGTTTCCAAATAGCTATATGGGGAGATACCCATTTGCTTTGTAAAAGATCGAAGTAAATAGTATTTACTCAATCCTGTTAGATTACATAGATCTTCTAGTGCAATATTATCCATATAATGTTTTTCTAAAAATTCACAGATTGCTGTTATTTTTGTGTTTTGCTCTGAAATACTTGTTGATATTCCCTGCTCCGTATATTCTTCAATTAATTGTTCTAAAAGAAAATAAAAAACTTCCTCTTTTCTCAAGCAAACTTCTTCCTGCATAAGCATCTGATGTAGATCCCGGAGTACAACTACCAATTCATTATGAAAAAGTACTTGGGGCGTAAAATAAGGCAGTTGTTCTTTTCCCGTAACTGCAAAGACAGCCCTTCTCATAATTTCTGGTTGGATATTTATACAGCGATAATCCAATGTCTTACCATCAATTTGCTCGCAAGCATGATTGTCACGGGGATTAAATAACAACAAATCTCCTGGTTCAATAATATATTCCTTAGATTTGCAGGATAAAAGTCGTTTACCATTTTCTATAAACCCAATCACATAATATTCATGGAAATGATTAGGGAATTTTTGCATAATCCCCTTAAAATGATAGGCTTCAACCTTTAATTGTGCATCATATTTTACTATTCTTATTTCCTGCTTCATATGTTTTGCCTCCTTTCCTGATTACCTGCAGCTCAGTATAGCAAAAACTGAGATCACGTTCTTGTATGATATTGCCCTTTGCTTAATCAAAAATTCTAGGAGACCTTTCTCATTCCATTTACATTAGTAAAGTGCGCTGAATCGTCATCAGTTGATCATCTAAAGAATATGGGTCCTCAAATGCAAAACGATAAGGATTACAAAAAGAAACATTCCCTTTTTGTACAGTATTTAATCCTTTCCAAGCTTCATTTTCAGTCAGCATCGAGATCTTACCATAGGCAGATAAAAAGATATAATCACCGACATATTCTGGTAGATTAGAAATAGGAATTTCCGCACTTAAAGACAACTCATTCATTTCTTTACGCTGTTTAGCAGGTGACTGAAGTTGTAAGGCTTGATACAAGCTATAACTACCATAGCCAGCATATGGGCCTAGGACATACAACTTATTAGCAAGGAACAATAAGTTTGTAACGGATAAGCTTGTCCCTAACTGGCTAATAATTTGTGACCGTATACGTTCAATGCGATATTCATATTTTTCAATCCATTGCTCTGCTTGCTTCACTTTTCCAACCGCTTCACCAATTAAACGCAACTTTGTAAGTGGTGGTGTGTGACGATATGGAATTACAACTGTTGGCGCTATTGACTTAAGCGTTTTATAATGAGCTTCATTTTGCGTAATAATTAAATCTGGTTGTAGTTGCATAATTCGACTTGAACTTGTAGAAAAATCATTTCCTAAATCTACTGTTTGATGTAAATGTGATGATGTTGACTGTAATGGAGCGATAAAATCTTGTTTCAACATACCTGTTCTGGCACCAATCGGAGTAATACCTAAACATAATAAGTGCCCCATATATTGGTCTGCCACTATTCGCTGTGGCATTACTGGAAGTTTGATAGCCTTAACTGCACCTTTTTGAAGCTTTGTATATTGTCGGGGAGATTTTCCAACTACTTGTTTAAAACGGCGACTAAAATAATATTCATCTTGATAGCCAACTGCTTTTGCGATGGAAGCGAGTGTTTCATTTTTGACTAATAGCTTTTTTGCCTCTTCAATTCTAATATTTGTTATATATTGAGTAACACAGTGACTTGTAATTTTTTGAAATACATGGGTAAATTGTCGCCTACTCATCCCAGCTTTTATCGCAAGCTGCTCTACTGTAAGCTCTTCATGATAAAAGGCTTCTATGTAAGCTATTATTTGTTCCACGGCTTGGACACTATTATGTTCTTGATTCGTTTGTTTCATTTGTTCTGTAAGAATAAGCATCATCCATTCTTGAAAATAAAGATGATTTGTACACTGCTGGAAAACATCCTTACTCCACGCATGACGATACATTTGTTCCAAGCCTCTTGTGAGCGAGCGAATCGGTATTTTCACTTTAGTGGGCATATGCTCTTTACTAGTAAGGTGAAAGAAAGGATCCGACACCCCTTTTTCATTCAGCTGAAAAACTTGATAATTTATAAAATAATACGTACAATTTTCTACATGAACAACTTGGGTAGTTGGCGTAAATACAACTACTTCACCTGCTGTTATTGTCAATTTTTGATTTTGAAATTCACTGACTAAACTTCCCTGAACGACAGCTATAAGGCCAAAATTCTTCATTGGCAATTGCTTTACTTTTTCATTCTCTAGCCGCTCCAAAGATAACAAATGAAAAGCTATACTGCTTGGAATAATCTTTTGCATAGATCTTCCTCCTTTTTTCCATAACCCTGCTTTGAAAAAATGACTAAAACCGTACTTCGCAGCTAGGCAAAGAACGGTTAAAAGTCTATACTTACTATGTTATTATTTTTCTATTGGCATTAATAAATCTTGAATAATTTTTAACTGCGCCTCCATTGAATAAGGGTCATCCATGGCAAAAATAGGTGACTCATAAAAATAAACTTGATTGTTTGCTATAGCAGGTATAGTTTTCCAAAAACTACTTTCCATTAATTCTTTTCCTTTAGCTTCATCGATGACCGTAATAAATGCATGGTCGCCCATATATTCTGGAACCATTTCAAGTGAAAGCTCTGCACTGTTAATCGCCTGTCCACGCAGTTCTTCAGCTTGGGGTGTTGGCTGTAGTTTTAGGTAGTCGTAAATCATACTTCCACCATATGCCCCTTTAGGTCCAAAAGCATAGACATTTTTATCGAAAACCGCCATCACAGAAACAGTCTCCCCTTCTTTTATTTTTCCAGATTGAAGAATCTGCTCTTGCACTTTAGCAACATCTCGTTCAAACTGGTCAATCCACTGTTGGGCTTGCTCTGTTTTATCAAACAGCTCAGCAAGTTTCAGAAACTTATCCATTGGGGACGAATAATTTGGTGAAGCATATGCAATATGAACTGTCGGAGCTATTTTACTATAAGATTCTACATTGTCTGGAAGTGAACTAATAATGAGATCTGGATTTATAGAAGTAAGTGCTTCTAAATTAAGAGGAAATCCTCCTAAGCTTTCAATACCATCAAGTGTTCCTTCCTCTAAGTTTGCTAGGTCAATCCACGTCTCTGTTAACATATTATCACGTACACCCATTGGCTTTATTCCTAACTTCAATAATTGTCCCATATACTGATCAGAAGCAACCCGCTCAGGATTAACTGGCACTTCTGTTTCACCTGACTCATGTTTAAACGTTTTTGTTTCCGGATTTTGTGTTGCTGATTGTTTAGCTTCATTACTAGAACAAGCTGCAAATAAGAGGAATATTGCAATAAAACTTGTCACTAGCGTGATATACTTTATCTTTTTCATTTTTTTCTCCTTTAAATTTTATCAATAATAATAATCATTCTCAATTATAAAATGTGCATAACTAGCTATCAATGGATTATTGGGCAAGTTTTTTGGAGTTTTAAACACTTGAGATAATTTCATAAATTTAATTCCTTTAGTTTCAACGGTCTATAACAATTAAAAACAGGCACCTTCCCAAAATGGTCGCAAACAAACTAAACCATACTAAATGTAATGTAAGGAATGCCCTATGTCTATTTCAATTTATGAGTTTAAGGATAAATTCAATTGTCATAAATAAATGTTTAAGGAAGGGATGGATGAATGAATAACAGAATTGATTTTTTAAATTTATCTAACTTGAAAAGCTGAAAAAGATATTCAATATGAAACTTTAATAGATGTGAAATTTCACCAAACAAGAAGTGATTTTATGTAAAACGCAGTATTGGAATAGATAGCAAACGTCCGTTTTCGAGGTAAAAGCGAATAAATGAAGGATTTACAGGTCAATGACAAAGTTCAATAGATTCGTATATAGTTACAAATTCAGGTAAACGAAATACTAAGTTAATTCTCTATTAGGCAAAAGTCTGGCAGGTGCTACGTTATTCGTGTGCCAGACTTTGTAGTATGCATAGGTATTATGAAATACAGAATACTAGTCCTTTGCCTTCAGATATGGTTTCAGCAAAGAACTTGCGAATGTCCATAAAATAACTGTATAGATAGTCAAAAAACTGTTCTGCTTCTCCATCTTTCTCTTCACCGTCGCCGTAGAGAGGATAGATGTTCTCCTCAAGCATCTTATTATAGTTGTATTTAGCTAGAAGCTCATCTTGTGTCATCGCTTCAATGGCTTGATAGGCTTCACAAATTTGTCGGTGAGTTAAATAAAAGGCACCAATATCTCCAAATTCCAAATAGTTAGCCTGATCCATTGGAACGACATAACCAAGAGGTGGCTCGCCATCACAAATATCTTCGCAGAGTAAGTAATAAAGCGCCTGCCATGATTTATCAATATCAAGATTTTCCCTGTTATAGGGGTCCATGTCCTCTAGCATTTTAGTTCCGCTCGCAAGCTGCTGGATTTCTTCTTCTGGCAAAGCAATGTAGTAACCGATCATTCCCATTTGTCAACACCTCCTCATACTCGCTATTACTTTATTTATTCATAATATAATGTGAATATCGGAAGTTTTTAAGTATTTTTTATATAAACTCAATTAATCTTGCAAAATTAGGGTTATAAAAATACAAATACTCTAATTTGATTTTTAAGGTTTTGGCCAAATTTGAGATTATCAGGACACATTATAACAAACTACAAGTATTAGATAATCTTACAGTGGTTTCTTTAGCACATGCTCAAGCACTGTTGTTCATAAATGCTTAAAAACAACACACTACTAGTATAACTTGTGAAGAGAAATCTAGTTAAAACCATCGATACTGTTCTGAAGTATGTCTTTTACGTACCTATATAAATTATTATACATCTCTTCTTCAAAATCTTTCTGACCCCGTATAAATTTTTCCTTCAGATTGTAATAACAAATTTGAAGATATTCAGTGTCATGATGATTTTTAAAAGGTTTAACATGCTTAACTGACTCTAAATTTCCGAAGTATTTATTCATTTTTTCAAATGATCTAATTTGATAACCACGATTTTTCATTTCTTCAATTACTTTTTCTGTATAAATATACAAATCGTTTTTAGAATACTCATATATATAATTAATTAATATATGTTTATCCTCTTTGGCAAATATACTATTTAATTCTCTCCACTGTGAAAGTAGTTGTCCTTTTGGTAGATACTTTAATAAATCCACATGCCATAATCTCATTTTTTATTGCTCCTTTTAATACGGTTCTATTATTACATAGAATTAAGCCCAGGCTTAAAATAAATGTAAACCTGAGCCTTCAGTGAATGAATAATAAAAATACAATCAGGAATCCTGAATGATGGTAAAACATCATTATTTATAGACTTTTTCATTAAAAAATCCACTAAATATAACAATTTCTGAAACCCGAATACCAACTGTAGAGGCTAAAACAATCAAAGTAAGTACAGGGGTCACTCCATTTATTTGTGGCTTCTAAAACAATTCTATAGTTAATTTACTTCAACTTGCCCCATCATTCCATTTTCTTCATGTTCAAGAACATGACAGTGGAACATGTAAATTCCTTTATCATTAAACTTTACTGCTAATTTAACTGTTTGACCAGCTTCGATTGAAACTGTGTCCTTCCAGCCCTTTAGGTTTGCAGGAGGTTCTTTTCCATCCATTGAAACTATTTTAAATTGCGTACCATGGATGTGGAAAGGATGTATCATGCCACCCATCATATCTGGTTTATTGTGTAATTCCCATATTTCAGTATCACCTTGTCTTTGAGTGAAATCAATACGGTTCATATCAAATTTTTTATCATTTATTGTTACCATTTTTCCCATTCCGAAAAGTTCAAGTTTTTTCGTTACTGGTAAGTTTCTCTCAGCATCTGTAACCATATAATCATTTAAATTTTTTGGGATTTCACTTACATTCTTCTTTTGTTCATCAACTGTAAATGGTAATAAAATTCTATCTTCTTTATTTACTAAAGCGATTTTACTTTTAGAATCAAATTTTGAAAAGTCAACAATAATTTCTGCTCTCTCACCTGGTGTTAATGAAATTTCATTCATAGAAATTGGTTTATTTAAAAAACCACCATCAGTCGCTATTTGTTGGAACTTATCTCCCGTATTTAATTTAAATGTATAATTCCGTGCATTCGATCCGTTCAATAAACGAAGTCTCACTTTTTCTTTACCTACTGTAAGTTTTGGATTTAGTGTACCATTTATTAACAATGCGTCTCCAATTGTACCATCTTCACTAAGCACTGATTGGTAGTCAAATTGTTTTTTTTCAGTAAATTGTCTATCTTGAAATATTAAAGGAAAATCATTTTCTCCGTATTCTTTTGGTAATTCAAGTTTTTTGGAATGCTCATCTTCAATATAGATTAAACCAGCTAAACCCTTGTACACCTGTTCAGCTGTTGCACCCTCTGGATGTGGATGAAACCATAATGTTGCTGCTTCCTGACTTACTGTAAATTTCACATCTTTTAATGCACCTGGTTCAAGTATTTGATGTGGACCTCCATCGCCTTCGCCTGGAATCTCTACGCCATGCCAATGGAATGTTGTTTGTTCGGATAAATCATTTTTAGTTCTAAATGTTACAGTTTCTCCTTCTTTCAAATGGATAATTGGTCCTAAGAAAGATCCATTATATCCATATGTTTCAGTTTCAATGCCTTTAAAGATTTCCGTCGTTCCTTGCTGTGCAGTAATATGAACGATTCCATCCTTGGGTTCTATGAATGGAGGCAGCGCTATTTCATTTTCCCCAGTGGAATTATTTAATGATAATGGATTTGTATGATTCGCATGGCCGTTTTCCATATCTTCCATTTCCTCCTGAGTCATGTTGGAATGATCCATCCCCTCCATGTTCGACATTTCTTTATGACCCATATTGGAATGATCCATGGTATTGCCTTCATTAGCTCCTGAATTACCTGCACTGCATCCTCCAATGATAACCGTTCCAAGTAGTAATGAAGTAATCAAAATTTTAGAATTCATTATGTTTCCCCCTTTATTTTCATTACAATGGAACTGTAACAAAAAAATATGGAGAATCTGTGGATATTAAAATAAACATTCATCTTATGATAAACCTCAATTGAAAGAATACTAAGTATTTCTATTTGCTGTCTCTTTTCTTCTAACTCTCCCAATCCACATCAATATAAGAACGAAGACTGCTAAAATGACAATTTTCCATTTTAGATTGACTTGCATAAAACCAAAGACTGCACCAGCTTCTATAATAAGTGAAGGTATTTTCCCTAAAGTACTAGCCATTGCAAATAAAGTAAGGGAGACTTTTGAATAAGCACTTCCTAGTGTTATAGCACCAGATGGCATAAAAGGGAGAATTCTCAAACTTAAAATAATCCAAAAAGCCTTATATCCTTCAAGATACTTTAGCTTCAACATTATTGGGTGTTGGAAATCCTTTAATCTCCATTTTTTCAGACCCTTTCTATATAAAATAAAGCTAATTAATGCACCTAATCCCTCACCAATAATTGAAACAATTAACCCATGATAAAGCCCAAAAAACGTAAGGTTAGCTGCTGTAATAAAAACACTCGGTAATACGCCTATAATACTAATAAGAATATTAACAAATAAGCTAATAAATATTGCAAAAAGACCTGTATATTCAAATATGTGAAGGGTAGTTTCTTTCATAATCCATCCCATTCTTTAATTTTAGAATCCAGCCCTACCACTATCAGTACACTCTGCTCGATAGACTTGTCAGGCTAAGTAGAGAGATTTTTACTCTAATGACCATGAAGACCTTTTATTTATCAAACAAACCTATCAATCATCAATTGATTGCTGTAAAAGATCTGGTAACTGTTTAGGAATGCAAAATGAAACGATTGTGCCTTTATCTAGTTGGCTTTCAATCTGAATACCTCCTCCGAAAATTCGTTTAAGACGATGGTTTGTATTGGATATGCCGATACCGTGTTCATGCTTGTTTGTCCTTAAAAGAATTGTCTCAACTTGACTATCTGTCATACCAACCCCATTATCCTCTATAGAAACAACATGATAGTTCTCGTAGTTTTTTACTGAAATGACAACGATTCCACCTTCTGTTTTTTTGAGAATGCCATGATTTAGCGCATTTTCTACGATTGTTTGAATTGAAAGAGGTGGTATGAGAATCCCCTTAAGCTCATCTAAATCCCAAGAAACTTCAAGTCGATCGCCAAATCTTTCACTTTCGATAAATAGGTAGGAATGTACAAGGTCAAGTTCTTCTTCTATGGGAATTAAGTTTTTTATGTTGTCTGTACTAAAACTTTTTTGTAAATAATTACCGAATTCAATCAATAAATCTGTCATTCTGGAAGGATTTAATTCACCTAAAGAAGAGATTGTATTTAACGTGTTAAAAAGAAAATGTGGCTTTATTTGAGCTTGTAAATATGCCGCTTCTAAACGTAATTGCTCTTTAATTGCTTGATTTTGTGCAAGCAGCGATTGAACACGTGCTTTTAGTTCAAGGGCATTTGTAGGCTTTGAAACATAATCGTTTGCCCCTGCAAGAAATCCTGTGTAAACATCTATTGGTTGGGTTCTAGCAGTCAGCAGCAAGACGGGAAGCTCTACAATTGTAAAACGCTTGCGAATTTCCTTACATAATTCATAGCCTGACATTTTTGGCATCATAACATCGGAAATGATAATATCCCAATTCCCAATTTCAATCATTTTCAGCGCTTCTACTCCACTTGTGACCGTGTGAATATTATATAGTCCTCCCAAAATACTACTAATAACCTTTAAGTTAATCGGATCGTCATCAACAATAAGTATGTTACTGCTTAGCATTACCCTTTGCTCATCATCAGTTAATTGTTTCTCTGTGGTATCAAGAGAATTTTTAGTTAATGAATCCACATCTGTTGCTGAAACTTCCTTTTCTATAGATACATTTGTATTGATTGCTAGTGGTAACGTGAAAGACAAGGTTGTCCCCTTGTCTTCTACTGATCGTACTGTAATTGTGCCCCCATGGAGTTCAATTAACTGTTTGGCTATATTTAAACCAAGTCCGATTCCCGTTGTAGTAGTCTTTTCAAAACGCTCATAACGAAGGAAAATGCGTTCGATTTCATTCTCACTCATCCCTATGCCAGTATCACTGATAAATATCGTTGCTACCCTATCATCATGAATGGCATTAATCGTAATACTTCCCTCATGCGTGAATTTGACAGCATTATGAAGTAAATTAAAAACAATTTGAACAAGCCTGCTCTCATCCGCATAAACTGGGGGGAATAATGCTGAAATCTCTGAGATAATCTCCACCTTTTTTGTATTTTTTATAAATTGAATCATATCAATAACCCCAGATGTAACACTATATATATTTAATGTTTTTTGATTTAGCTGAATCTGTCCTTCTTCTAATTGATTGATATCTAATAAATCATTCAAAGTAAATGCCATTCGATTGCCAATTTGTAATAGCAACTCCAGATTTTCTTTACTTTTTTTTGTTAATTGCGATGATTCACTTTCAAGAAGCGTTTGTGTAATGTTTAGTATACCGTGTAATGGATTACGAAGTTCGTGGGAAGTATTCGCAAGAAATATATCTTTCTGAACATCCAACCTTACTAGTTTTTCATACTGTTCATTATTTAATCGAATCACATTTATATGTCGTCTAATCAGTAGAAGAGCAATAACAATTATAGAAATGAAATAATCAAATGGATAATAGGGTATATTCACTACAAGAATTTTAATGGCAGTTCCCCAAATACCATTTGATATGAAGCAAATTAAATAAAAGAGTATAAAAATCCCATCAATATTTCCTTTTACAATAGCTGAAATAGTAGGCACGATAAGCTGAGTGGCAATAAAAATTCCGTAAATAATTACAATCAATTTCATAGGTGTGTAGTGCAAAGCTGATGTTGTCAATAGCGTCAGAGATATGGGGATGAATAATACATATAATACATTTGATACTGAAGACTTAATTTTATAGAGTTCATTAATAAATTTTAATGTTAAGAGCAGTAGTCCGATTAATAGTACTATCAGTAATTTAATGTAGAGTGCATTCTTTATAGGGAGATCTAACAGAACATTATCGTCTATTAAAATAATAAATCCATTAAGAATGAGTAAAAAACTAAAATAGAATAATTCCTTTTCATATTGCCCTCTTCCAAGGGAGAAAATGGACAGCGCATAGAAACCGTGTAGAAAAAAAATTACACTAACTAGCAATTGCAATGATTCTGAAAAGGTAGCTCCTTTAGTAATTGCAGATTGGAGCCCAAAATGAACCGAATCTTTTAAACCTCCCGAATTAAAACTATCATAATTGGATACTTGAATAATTAAGTCAATTTCTTTTGCTTTAGAGGAAAATATAGCCGTCATGGGTCCCTGTTTTTTAATTTTCTCTATTGGGGATTTGTTAGCAAGGTTTTCACTATTCACCAATTTTCCGTTCACATAAATACTTGCAAACGACCCGAATCCTTCTAATTTAATTCCATAAATAGTTTCTTCCTGATTGGGAAGCAAAATTTTAAGCCTGTAGGAGCCATAACCTATTGCTGATCCCTCTAACGACTCCATTTTCTCTCTCCAATTCCCAGGAACTTGTATATACTGTTGTTCGTTATTCACACCAGAATCGTCAATAATAAACTTTGAAGGATAAAATAGCCATTCACCATTTAAAAAAATAACTTTATCTTCCTTTAACGTAACATGACGTAAATCAACAATTCCTTTTTCTGCCGTTTGATTCGTAGGAGCATTAAAATAAAGAAACCATCCAAAGCGCAATGATAATAAGCTAACAATAAAACTTATAATTATCAGTAATTTTTTTGATTTCGTAAATTTATGTGCTATCAAAATTATTTACCTATTTTTTTACCTTTCAATAAATTTCGTTATAATTGCTTTAAGCCCTAGCTCTTTTAGTGCGAGGTTTTCTAATGTATAATTTTTACTACCCTTACTATATTCCTTCACTTACTCCAATTTAACTATTTTTTAACTTCTTGTCACTAACAACTTTCTGTACTGCCCTATACTACCAGTAAATATTGTTTCTATACTTTCATTACGAGCATACTATAATCAGAACGCAATACAATTCGAACATTTTCAACATAAAAAGAAGACTGGATTCTATATCTTAGAATAACAGTCTTCTAATTATTACTTACCTTATAATTTTCAAAGCTGGACGGATAACTTTTCGTGCGTTAAATGATGATGACACTATATAATAGAAGAAACTCATACTAAAAGGGACGTGATGACATGAAAATAATTCATATTCCTATTGATGCTGAACGTATTATTAGTACTTCTAGTAAAGGCGATCAATCGAAATGGCGTATTGGCAACAAGTGGGTCAAACAAAATGCACGCGGATATGAAGGACAAGCAGAAGTACTCGCTTCACTCGTGCTTGAATGCTCAACACTTGATCACTCAAACTATGTCGTCTATCAGCCATGTACTATTCAGTTAACTAACGATGAGCAATTTGATGGCTGCTATTCACCAGACTTTCGTGGTACAAAACAGGAAGTGACACTTGAGCGTCTGTTTGAAGCAAATTTCAGCTCGACTGACCCGATTACAAATAACAACACACTTTCTACTACAGAAAAATTCGAGCAATTAATGGGGCAGGTCGAGCAGTTTACAGGTCTTGATGTACGCCAACAGATTGCCCAGCTCTTCGCTTTCGATGCCCTCATTTTAAATGAAGACCGGCATACGAATAACATTTTATTTTTATATGATCCAAAAGAAAAAACGTGGGAGCTAGCACCTATTTTCGATAACGGACTTAGCCTGTTATCTGATGAAAATGACTATCCTCCTAGCAAACCATTAACGATTTTAAAGCGAAAAGTGAAGGCAAAACCACTGAATTCATCTTTTGCAAGGCAACTTGCCCTATACAAGGGACCACCATTTATCGATAAAGATAAGTTAATGGCTGCAATCGAACAATCACTGTATGATTTTGGCCGTTCAAAGGACGTATTACTTTCACAGTTGCGTGATCCCACATTGAAACATTTATTCATGGAAGGGAGTGAAGGTAAATGATTGATTACATGTCGTTTGACGTGCTGTGGATGGATGACATTATTGCACATGTTGAGTTAAAACCGGCTAATGGTGGCACACCTTATGTCATTAACTATATTGATGATTTTAACAAACAATTTTCACCGACTATGGAGGGGCATATTTCCTTAGAAGAACTAGAACGTTGGCTAAAATGGCGAACTTTCCCCCCTACTCGGGTCAATGCCAAAGAATTACTGGCTTCACTGGAAATGCAAGCCTATAATCGTTGGGGCATCGTGCGTAAAACTCATGGTGTCATGGCAGATGACGAAATTTGGCTACGTTTTAAAGGCGAAACCCTCACACATCGGGATGTCTGCTTACGAAAAGAGCTATACTATCCTGAGGAACCAAATTTTCGAGAGTTTCAATAAGTTAAACCATTTAAATGCAATAACCACCTATCGCATCATTTGATAGGTGGTTATTGCATTTAAAATTTATTAAACTAGTGAAGTACTTTTCTACTGAGAATGGAAGAATATTTACGGATTTACAAGTTAAATCAAGAATTTGTTTGAATTTTTAAACTGC
The DNA here is from genome assembly GCF_058803665.1 of Lysinibacillus sp. GW821-FHT14F06. Classification (NCBI taxonomy): domain Bacteria; kingdom Bacillati; phylum Bacillota; class Bacilli; order Caryophanales; family Bacillaceae; genus Lysinibacillus; species Lysinibacillus sp. GW821-FHT14F06. The sequence goes on along the minus strand of NZ_JBXAPF010000024.1, from coordinate 25,415 downwards.
GAAAGTTGTGTTAATAATTATTAGGAAACAGAATATAAATTAAATTTGTTTGTGTATACCTTTTTTAACTCCCTGATCAATTAATAGTGCTCTTCTTTAAAATATACGGCAGCACCTCTAACAATCGTCCACGTGTAATGGGATCATCATAATTCCATATAGCATCCATATAATGAATCTTTCTAGGTGTTAACTCGGTTATAGATGCAATCTGAGGACAGTGAGCAACTGTTTGCAATTCTGAGCGAGAAGTCAAAATGAAATTGCGATCTCCAGCATAGTGATTTATTTGATGCTGCTGAATTTCTATCCATGCTTGTTCTTGCTCGATTAGGTGCATCACTTTGGGAGTGGGACGAAAGCCAAGCGATTCATATAGGGTAGCAGCCAATCCGTTCTGGCCCATAATATAAAGTTTTGCACCTAACTTGAGATAAACAGTAGCTGTCTCTCCAGCAACATAAGCATCTGCTAATTGCCTACGTACCAATCTTACTTTGTCCTCATATGTAGTAATCCACTTCTCTGCTACTTTACTACGTTCAAATAGCTTAGCGATATACCGTAACCGTTCAAATAAACTAAACTTCTTGTCCAGTACAACAGTTGGAGCAAGCGCATCTAGTTCCTGCAAATCTTGTGGATAATAGCTAAGCAATATGAATTCAGGCTGCAACTGTGCTATTTTATCCGGATCTGCCCAATACCCGATACTATGAATATTTCGCAGCTTATTGCGATAAATCACGTTATCTTTCATGTTAGAGATGGCCGCTCCTATAGGAGATATGCCTAAAACTAGTAATTCCCCAAGTGTATATTTGCCATCTGTCACAATACGTGTTGCATCTTTAGGAACAAAAACCTTTCTACCAATTGAATCTATAACTGTTCTTTGTTGGGTATGAAGATAGATATTCGTGTATTCACGCGGAGTGTTTCCAGTTAATTTATGAAAACACCGGCTGAAATAGTATTCATCCTTAAATCCAATTTGTCGAGCTATTTTGCTCAATGGCTCGGTAGAATTACACAGAAGTTCTTTTGCCTGGTTTATACGTAAATGGACCAAGTAATCAGTTGGCTTTTTGCCAGTCAATGTTTTAAACTTTTGACTATATTTCCATCTGACCATTCCAGCCATGTTAGCTAGTTGTTCTACTGTTAAGTCCTCTTCATAGTGCTGTTCCATATACTGTACAGTTTGTTGAACCAAATCTATCTTTTCTTTGTTCTGCAACGGGGAAACTTGCTCATCTACCTGAGCCATCAACCCTAGAAAAAGCTGAAGTCTACCTTGCATCAAAGCCATTTCTGATGTGGATAAAGAGGAACAAAATCGATTACTTATCCATGCTTCATTTCCTAATACTTGCTTGACTTGAGAAAATAACAGACTATACGGATAACCACAAATCAATGGTGGATGAGCGACTGGATTCAAAGTCATTCCTTCTACTTCAAAGGTTTCAAAGATAAAGCGTGCAAGCTGTGCCTCTTTGTTATCTGATTGTACAATGCAGCTTTGTACAGGTAAAACTAGAATGCAGCTTCCTTGTCGTAGATCGATTGCAATTTTGTCTACATACAGCCGTATGCCATGACTGAGTGCTATCAATAATGTGCATAAATTTGTTTCATTGTTATTTATTCCCTCAACATGACTACTCTCTGGCATTATCTGGTCAACTTGAAACCTATCATAGTGTTGTAGCCTAATATACAGGGGTGCTAGATTCATAAGCAACTCTCCAACTATCGAAAATGATTCTCATTATCATTATTTTAACATATAATGACCTGCTTTCCACTATAGTTCAGCTTTAATAGTTCGAGTATGTGTTATTTTAGAAAACTAGCGGTTTAAAGATCTGAATGGGCAGATACAATTTCTTACTGTTTGTGCATCCATTGTGGCAGCTTTTCAAACAATTGCTCCAAAGCTAACAAATTATCTGTATTCCATTCATTAGGAACAACATAAACATTTCCCTTTTTGACTGCAGGCAAAGTTCCCCATATCGGGCTTTGTAGCAGTCGGTCAGCTTCTGCTTCACTTTCATCATCCTCTTGTACAATTACAAACAAATGATCACCAGCAAACTCTGGAAGCACCTCTTCGGAAACTTCAAGGAAAGATACCCCTTCTACATCAATAATATTCTTCTGTACAGCTGGTGGAACGGCAAAACCGTTTTCTCCATATATAATGGCACCAAAATTACGATCGCCCATAACATAAAGTATTTTACCTAACTGGTAGAATACTGTTGCGGTCTCCCCTTCTGCTAATTGAAGCTTATCAAACATTTCTTTAGACTGTGTTTCAAACTTAGCAATTATTTTATCTACTTCTTCCTGTTTACCTAAGATATTCCCCATCTCTTTTACACGTTCTGTATAAGGGAGAGCTGGGTTAAAGGGAATAGTAGTTGCGATTTTTGACAATTCTTCGTTAAGATTTGGATCCGACTTGTAATAACCATTAATAATCAGATCAGGTTTTAAAGTCAGAATCGTCTCTAAGCTAGCAGGATTTCCAATATCAACGATCCCTTCAAGTTTATCTCCATAGTAACTAGCAGGATCTTGAGGAAGATTATTACCAACAAGGGGAATATCCATCGCCAAGAAATCACCAGTCGTCTGACCAATATAAACCACTCGTTTTGGATCTGCAGGTATTTTAACCTGTTCACCTGTAATCGTTGTATATTGAACTGTTGTCTCACTTTCCTCTACTTGCACATCAGATTGAGCTGTTTTCTCGGTTTCCTTTTCCTGCGCATCAGATGCGTTGCCATTAGAATTGCATGCAGATAATATCAACAACAACAGGAGGAAACTCCCTCCCCATAGTATAAATTGCTTTCGTAGAAGCTTCTTCACATTTATTACCTCTTTCCTTTTCACCTTTAATTGAAAATGATTATCATTTACAGCATTATTATAGTTGGTATAAAAAGCGGAAACAATGGAAAAAACGCAACGATTTATTTGGATAAATGTCAATAGTCATTCAAGAGCAGAAATATTCGGTCAATTATTTTGTTTTGTTGATTAATAATTCGGTCTTAAAAACTCATTACCTATTAGAAAAACAAAGTTATGATTGCTAAAATTGCTGGACCACCTTGTTTTAATATAATCGACTTTGAACTAGTTAAGCTTCCATAAATTGCGACAATTATAACAAAGATTAAAAAAATGGCGACAATTTCATTTCTTTGATGAGAGAAAAATAAACCATACAATAAGGCGGTGGCAATAAATCCATTATAAACGCCTTGATTTTTGAACAGAACTTGGACATTATGATTCTCTAATGTATTCTCAGACATATTAAATGTTTTTGCTGTTCTTTTTGATGTAGTTACAAACGCTTCTAAATACATAATATAAAGATGTTCAACTGCTACGACTAAGCTTAAAATAAAAGTTAATGAAGACATCTTAATCACTCCTAAAAAAGTTTAAAAAAGCAATGTCCGCAAATGTATTTGGGACATTGCCTAAAAATTTATTTATTGAATCTTACAATGCGATCAATGGGAAGACGAGAAGAACCATAAGCTGGGGCTGCTGCTTCACCAATTGCTAATAACAATATAGGAATTTCATTTGCAGGTAATTCCATGTACTCAGCAAACTTAGTTTTATCAAACCCACCCATCGGAACTGTATCATACCCCATTTCTTTTGCCAATAACATGATTTGCATAGACACTAAGCCAGCATCAAAATGTACTATGTTTTCTAATGTTTTTGATGAAGCAGAACCATACATTGCTAATGCGTCTTGTGCTAGCTTATTGGCAATTTCTTCTGGCATATAGCCTAGCTCCACATTTTTTGCATAGATCTCCTCAGCATTTACATACATTTCAATATCTCCAATGACAGCAATAATGGCAGAGGCTGTTTCTATTTGCTCTTGATTGAATGAAAAGAAATTAATATTCTTTTGAATTTCCTTATCATCAATGACGATAAATCGCCATGGTTGCATATTACTCGAAGAAGGAGCTGAAGTAGCATCTTGTAGTAGCTGTCCTATTGTTTCACGAGATATTTTAGTTTTAGCGTTGTATTTACGAACCGATTTACGCTCCTGCATAATCTGTTTTACTGGTGTAGTTGATGACATGTAATCTCCCTCTTTTTCGAAAAAAAATTTAAACTGCTTTAATTGTTACATTAATATTTCCCATTGTTGCTTTTGAATATGGACAAACAGTATGCGTTAACTCTAATAATTCCTGTGCTTCTTCCAAGGCTAATCCTTCAATATGTCCTTCGATAACAACAGCAAGCACATAATCAAAAGCAGCTTGTTCCATTAATTTAACTGTTGCTTTAATCGTTGATGAATTTTTAAGTTTTTTCTGGCGTTTAATTAAATCTAATGCACTATTAAAGCAGGCACTATAACCAGCAGCAAATAATTGTTCTGGGTTTGTAACATTGTCTAATTTTGAGCCAGGTGGTGCAATTTTTAAAGATAGCGATTGATCCTCTGCATATGATGTGCCACTACGCCCACCATTATTAATCATCGTAGTTGAATATAATTCTTTCATCATCGAAAACCTCTAATCTATTTTAGTATTTTAAATTGCAAACAATCTAATTTTTACAAATTGAATTGTACACAATTTAATTGCGTTTGACAAGTAGAAACTTTATTTTTAATATAAATGGTAGTAGAAGAACTTTAAGAGGGGATTTTTATGCCTAATCATTTAGATAATCAACTGTGCTTTCTTTTGTATGCTACATCAAAAGAAATCATTCGACATTACACAATATTATTGAAGCCCTATGATCTAACTTATACAGGTTATATCACCTTACTAGCTTTAGAAGAAAACGAACAAATAACTGTGAAAGAGTTGGGACAACGTTTATTTTTAGATTCAGGTACATTAACACCGTTACTAAAAAAGTTAGAGGCAAAGGGTTACATTTGCCGTGAGCGTTCCAGGAATGACGAACGACAAATGCAAATTTATTTAACACAGGAAGGAAGTAATGTTCGTCGTAAGCTCCCTGAAGTGTCTCGTCAAGTAATGAGGCAATCAAATATCTCAGAGCAGCAATTTATACAACTGAAAAATGTTCTTCAGGATATCATATACAACGATTGGAAAATAAAAGATGAAAATTAGGGCATAGCTTTGCAATTAAAAACTCCCCTTAGAAAAAAGACTATAGCATCTGTCTTTAAAGGGGAGCATAACCTTCTTGTAAACACATCATTCTTGGAAATACATTCGTAGCTATAGTTAAGTAACAGTTCTATTTGGAAATTTTCAAACTCGCATTAACCAGTTAGAGAAATTTCCTTCGTGCATTGACTGCTACCCAGTTGTGCTTTTCCCCGCTTCCTAAAATCCCTAAAATATGTATACCCAAATTTAAAATAAGTCATAACCATTAATTAAAAAATTGATTTTTATTTTTGTAATACATAGTTGAATCCTTTTTTCCTTTTCCTCTTCTGAGTATTTTTTAGGTGTTTTCATACAAATTCCTAAATCGATCCATGTAACTTTCTTATTTTCTTTATCCCAAAAGATATGTTCAAGTTTAAAATCATAGTCATATCTATTTACATCCATCATAGCTCTTTTTGCTTTAACCAAATGACCAAGAATTATTTTTAATTCTGTAAGACAAATACCCTTTTTTAAAATCTCTGGTAAGGGCCTTCCCTTTGCTTTTTCTATAAATAAAAAATCTCTGGTCTTATATGCGAAAATCGTTGGAAAATAAGGGCTATCATTTAGATCTAATAATGCATGAATATCATTGTCGCCTTTTCCTTTAGATAACAATTTTTTTAAAATAATATCTTTCCCATTAAGATCAAATATAATAGAACGTTTTATATTGTTTTGTATTATTTTAATACTTTCACCCAATATCCTTTCATTTCCATATGAATAAATAATATTTTGACTTTCCTTCGGTAGTCCATGAAAATACTTTGTAACTTGCACTTTTATTTCTCCTTTCGTCTATAACAAAATTCGACAAAAGGAATTATTATCCTTCAATAACTTATATCTGCTTCTCATAACACTATCTATACTATGATTAGCGTTTTTCAAAATTAAAGTTCAAATTACTTTATTATAGTAACCTTACCATTCCAAAAAATTTCAGACGTAAGCCTGAAGACAAGAAATGAAAATAAGTTGTATATTTTATTTATAATAATTAATTAAAAAGTATTAGAGGATTCAGAGTATAGGTTTATTCAAAACAAATAAAATGCTGGGAGCTTACAATTTCAATCTTATATTAATCTAGAAATACAAATTGTCTGAAGGTGATTTCTATGAAAAAAAAAATGCATTTTACTATTTTAAGTAACGATTCAACTGATGGAGATGGAGGTTATGGAGTAGGTACCCTTGATTTAAATAATGTAACACCTATTATTATAGATTGTGAAAACAACCACGTATTTATTGACTTAGAAGCCTTACATGGGCGAAGTATAATTGAAAAAAAAGTTCGCTTTTCCCCTGATTTAGCTCATGCTAGTGACAATTATAATCGTTATTGGATTGTTTGGGTAGCTATTCAAATTGCTCAAAATGGACCTTTTTATGCGGGATGTACAGCAAGTGAAGTACGCGTATCAAAAGAAGAACGCCGAATTAAACTTGGCTATAAATCATTGCCAGAACAAGTAAATTATTTAGACAAGGCACTTAAAGGGAAATTTATCTTGAATCATGTAGATATAAATTCGAAACAACTACTTTATCAGTTTTTATCTGGATTTAATGAAGAGTACTGGAAACAGTCACCTGAAGAATTAAGACAACAACTATCTAGATAGGAGGATTTATAATGGCTTTTGTAATTACAGAATTATGTAGGGATGAAAAAGCAGCTGTCTGTTTGGATGTTTGTCCTGTAAATTGCATTGTTATGACAGATACCCAATATGTAATTAATCCTGATATTTGCATTGATTGCGGTGCTTGTGAATTAGTTTGTCCAGTAGAGGCTATTTATTTTGAGGACGATTTGCCTACTGAATATAATTCGGCAACCCTATTAGCACTTAATCATTTTCGAAACTAAAACGGGATTTGATAATGGTTATGTTTAACTGTCAAATGTTTTTGAAGGGTTTATTACATTAAAACATGATACATAAGCATTTTAAAACTTGGAACATTAATAAATAAAAAAGTAACGGATTTGGAAACTGCCTATCGTCCAAATCCGTTTTATTTGAATAAATTATCAATTATTTTGTGTAGTCAATATTGAACTATGTCGTGGATAACTCAAATGCAATGCACACGACTAACATCCCCTTCTCAAAGATGTGCAGCAAAGGAAATACCTTCTTTAGGCATTCAGAATTTTGTAATCACAAACTAGTTGATTTGAAGTATGCTTTAGAACTATAGAAAAATAAATAATAAACAGACATGATGTTGTAATAATGGAAAGTCCCACATATCCCTTTAGTGTGAGAGAGGCAATCTCTTAGGATACTTCCCACGTTCTAAACATTACTTTCACTTTTATTTATTAATTATTGTTTTTTTGATAGTTTCCATATAACTGCCCGCAAGCAGCATCTATATCAATACCAAATTGACTTCTAATGGTAACGTTAATTCCTGCTGACTTTAATTCTTTATAGAAGTTTAGAACATGATTCTCATTTACTTCTTCAAACCTCATAGGTGAACTAACAGTTGGGTTAAACCTAATGATGTTTACATGGAATAGGTTCCCTCTCTTATATCTACCTCTTAAAAGTTTTACTACTTCTTTTGCATGATCAATAGAATCATTTACTCCTGGTAATATAATATAAGCAATGTAAACTTTTCTTGAGGTCATACGTATATGCTCATCTAATGTATCCATTACATCCAATAATGGGTAGCGTTCATTAATTGGCATTAGCTTGCTCCGCTGTTCATTATAAGGAGAATGTAATGAAAACGTTAGATTGATCTGCGGATAATTTTGGGTCATTTTTTCAATACCCGGAATAATGCCTATAGTCGATATCGATATTCTACGAGGACTTAAGGCAAACAACTCAGAATTTGTCAGTACATTTAAAGCATCATAAACTTGTACATTAGCTAATGCTTCTCCCATTCCCATAAAAGAAATACTATCAATTGAATGTCCCTTTAAGTGAAAATACAAAATTTGGTCAGTAATTTCATCTGATGTTAAGTTGCGTTTTAAACCTATATCTCCAGTTGCACAAAATTTACAACCAAAATTACAACCGCACTGCGAGGATATACAAAATGACTCCCAACCAGCTTTATATTTCATATTTACCGTTTCTATTTTTTCGTCTCCTGCAATTCCAAATAAGATTTTTGAAACTTGCTCAGAATGTTGTTCCTTTAAAGGAGTAACATCTAAAATAGACTCTCCAAATTCTTTAACTAATTTCTCTCTCAACGATTTAGGAAGCACATTCATTTCATTGAACTTATCTATTCTTTCTTTAAAAATGGCATTCAATATTTGTTTCATTCTAAAATTAGGGTAATTATGTTCCTTTAAGAAATCGTTTAATCTTATATACTTATTGCTTTGTTTTAATTGCATCATGCTCATCCTTCCTTATGACTCTCTAGTTTTATAGGAGTAAATAGAAAGGAGTTGTCTATCCCTTAAGTTAAAAATAAACACAAAAAAGGCACCAATAGAATTATCGGTGCCAAACTTCATACAAAAAATATGCTCAAATACATAAGGACACTAAGTCATTACTTTGTAATTTACTTGGCATAGAGGCAAAGCTCCGATAACTATTTTTATATGGTTGTATAGCATAAAAAAGGACAGACTACTCCCTTTGTCCGCTAAACCATTTCCAAGTTTTACATTTTTACCAAAAAGAATTCTAAAAACAGTTAACAATGCTTGCACCTCCCCAGTCAAATTTATTATCGAGTAATTTAACATAATATTGAGTATATGTAAAGTGCTTCTTATAAAATGTATTATTTTATTTCATCCATATACGCCCTGAAATTTTCTACAATTTCTTTTGCTTTGGTACGATATAAATAATGATCTCCTTCAAATGTCATCACTTTCCCATGTTCAGAATCTTTTATTTGTTTTTGATGCTCTGGTATCCATCTGTCAGTTACTGGGTGATTCTCTTGTATAAAGAATATAACGGGAAGATTTTTTGGGAATGATAAATTTTCAGCTGCTCTAAAATTTTCATACATAATTTCAGCTTCATTTAACTGGCTAGGATTATACATGTTTTTGTGCTTAAGAATTCTCATTTGTTCTTTTGTTTTATCATCATAGGGAAGTACCGCGTATGGGTCATCACCTAGCTTCACCTGCAATCTTGCTAAACCCGATTTTTTAAGTAGTTTTATAGTTCTTATTATGGAAGAATCAATTTTTTTCTCACTTATCGTTGGAACACTGCTATCTAGCCCGACAAATGCACTCACTTCGTTTGGATATTTGTTCACATAATCTAGTCCATAAAGACCTGAAATGGAATGGCCCATTAGAATATACCGTTCAATATGAAGACGTTGTAAAGCTTCATGTATTTCACTGACAATATTCGCTGTGCTTCGTTCCTTTTCAGTTAGATCACTTAATCCATAACCAAAAGGCTCAATTACAACAACTTTGTAAAATGGAGATAATTCATCTACTAGTGGTTTAAAATCAAGTGCTGGTGCTGCTGTTCCATAACCAGGTAAAAGCACGATGGTTTCTTCGCCTTCTCCTTGAATGAAGACATTCATATCCTTCCCGTCTACAGTTACAGGCTGACCATAAATATCTATTTTTCCTTGCTCGAATTTGTTACAGACAATATTAACAATAAAAACAATGGCCAGAAAAAGTACTGTTGCAATAGCTATAACTCCTATTGCTTTAAGCATAAAGATGAGTGGTTTACCCATCCTCATTTTCATTACCTCTTCTTTTAGTTTCACTCTCATCTTCTCCTTTTTCTATCTATTTATTAGACATCATATATGAGCATTAAGGATAGCTTATTGGACGAAGATATATTCTCTATGACGATAATATGAACGGAATATGAACAAACAAAAAATGTTAAGGCGCCACATGCAAGAAAGTCTGCATATGACGCCTTAAGATGGGGAATATGAAAATGTTTAAATAATTCGAATGGTCAACATGAATCAAATTGGTGTTGTGATTGGCAAAGTGACAATGAAAGTCAAGCTTGCTTTCCCACACGGATGTAGCCTTGCTAAAGCGATTTATAATTACAAATCTTTAGAAATAATAAAGTTGATTTTTAGACTAGAAAATGCAATAATCATCTATCAAAATGAATGAGATAAATAGTTTAAAACTTTTGTTTATACAGTGAATATCTACATTTTCTTATACAACATTTCAATGTGCTCTATACCATCCTCCAAGTATACTTCTGACACTGACTCAAATCCTAAATCATTGTAAAATTTCAACAAATAGGCCTGTGCAGAAATTCTAATAGTTTGTTCTCCCAAACTATCTGTCACAAAGTTTATAGCATTTTGAACCAATTTCCTAGAAATGCCTTTCTTTCGATGTTCTGCTTTAGTGAGAACTCTGCCAATCGCTGCTTCTGAGTATGAAATATTTGGAGGTAAAATTCTTAAATATGCTACTATTTCAGAATTATCTTCAATAAACAGATGATAGGATACTTCATCTTTTGAATCTAAATCTTGGAATATACATTGCTGCTCGACTACAAATACTTCTGCTCTTACTTTTAATATTTCATATAATTCTTTTGTAGTTAATTGATTAAATTCTTTTACGTGCCAATTCATCATCTTGTTTGATTCTCCTTAACGAATTAAATTTAATTAATATAGCGTAATATAGAACTAAGTAGACCAAAGAACCTTATTAGTATTAGCTTAATATATACCCACTTTGTTGTATTTGCAACAATAAAATGAATTTGTCACTTTGTTCTCTTTATAGAGTCGAACTTCATGTTCAAAAAGGAGAATTTACCGGTTTCTTGGACCAAACGAAGCTACACGTTAAAAATGCTACTCAGACTCGTTTAACCATTTGAAGGGGTCTTTAAAATTTTGGGAGAGTGACATTAAAGTTGTTTAATTTAAAAGTTCAAATAAGTATAACCCCCTCCAAATTTAGGACGGGGTTAACCTGAAAATCTAACATTATTTAAAAATAGAGCCCTTTTCTTTATAAACAATCGAACCTAGGTCACTACCATAAAAATTGTATTATTGCGATAATGCGATTTGTATGTGGGCTAAGTGATGCTCTTCGTGCCAAGCTAGCTTTGCCATTTTTGTTGCAACTGTTATTTTACCGTTTGTCTGGTGAGTAAAGATTCGATCTAATTGAACTTCAGTTAAATTATTTCCTAAAAAAACGATACGCTCATTTATACCTTCTAACATTTTAATTGAGGGTTCTACAGGAAGCATTGTATCTGATTGAATCGCCCACTTTTCTTCATCAAAAGCTGGTACTATTGGATTCTCATCTGTTAAAGCTAGCTTCAAACGTTGATACATGTTTAACTGGGAATCTGCAATGTGATGAACAAGTTGACGAACTGTCCAGCCACCCTCACGATAAGTACTGCTTAATTCCTCTTCATTTAATGAGCCCACTGTTTCTCTTAATCGAGTCGTGTAAGTTTCGATTTTCTTTAGCCATTCATGTATATTTTCAAATGTTACTTTTTCAGGAACTTGTAGTTTGCCAATTGGGTATCTTACATCCATTTTTAATCCTCTTTTCCCTATTAATTATCTTGTTAGTTATTCTTTTGTTTATTCATTTCACTGATAATAATAGTTAAATAACACTTTAAAATATATTCATCTAGACCATGAAGAAAATATAGTAAGTGCTACACGCTACATTTAGTAGCACTTTGTAGTCCCCTACATTAATTTGTTACTTCTTTCTCTTCCATTAACATAGTTCCTTTTTCTATTAGGTTTGTATGGAAAGAGAAAGCTTTTTGTAGAATATGTGGTGTTTGGCCGCCAACTTTCTCTTTCGCTTCTTCAAAGTAAGCACGTAATTGCGGTCTATACTTAGGGTGTGCGATTTCGATAAGCTTTTCCGCTCTCTTTACTGGTGGAAGTCCACGAAGATCAGCATATCCCTGTTCTGTCACAATCACATCCACATCATGCTCTGTATGGTCAATATGCGATACGAAAGGCACAATCGTTGAAATCGCTCCATCTTTTGCTAGTGAAGACGTTACAAAGATAGTAATTCTAGCATTCCTAGCAAAGTCCCCAGATCCACCAATACCATTCATAATTTTTGTACCGTTAATGTGTGTTGAATTGACGTTTCCGTAAATATCTACTTCTATTGCAGTGTTAAAAGAGATCACGCCTAAACGACGAATAATTTCTGGATTGTTCGAAATTTCCTGAGGTCTAAACATAATTTTATCTTTGTATTTCTCTAAATCTGCTGCTAATGAATCCACACGCTTTTTCGAAAGTGAGAATGCAGTACCAGCTGCAAATTTAACGATACCAGCGTCAATTAAATCAAAGACACCATCTTGTAATACTTCAGAAAACACTTCTAGATCTTTAAATTGAGAATTTTTCATACCATTTAAAACGGCATTCGCAACAGACCCTACCCCAGATTGTAATGGAGCTAATGATTCTGGCAATTTTCCTGCTGCTACTTCACCTGCTAAAAAGTTTAATAAGTGATTGGCAATTTGCTGTGTTTCTTCGTTTGGCTCGAATAATGGTGAAGGAACATCAGGTTGCTCTGATAAAACAATTCCTTTTACTTTTTCAGGATCAACTTTGATGCCAATTTCTCCAATTCGATCTGAAACTTTGTAAATTGGAATTTCGCTACGCTCACCTTGCTCTTTCTGTACAAAGATATCATGAAGGCCTTCGTATGCTTTAGGTGCCGTAGTGTTGATTTCAATGATAACGTTTTCAGCTTGTTCTACAAAAATTGGTGAATTTCCTACAGAGCCGGTTGGAATAATATAACCTTCTTCAGTAATTCCAGCTGCTTCGATAATGGCATAATCAATTTTTCCTAATGTTCCTTTTCTTACTTCTTCCGCTGTATGTGATAAATGCTGGTCAATGTAGTATATTTCACTTTTGTTGATTTTCCCACGCATTACAGAGTTTCCTTGGTAGGGAACACGTAAGTTAATGATTTCTGCCTCAGCCATTGATTGGTCAGCAGTTGGTCCTAATGAAGCACCAGTATATAAGTTGACTTTAAAGTTATCTTGCTTACCACGCTTAGAAAGTGCAAGTGGAAATTCTTTTGGCTCACCAAATAGTGTAAATCCACTCATCCCAAGGTTCATTCCGTCTTCAATCCAAGAAGCTGCTTCCTCAACTGAAACAACTTTGTCCAAAAATGCTTTACTTCTAATGAATTGGCTTAAATCTTTTTGCATTAACAATCACCTCGTAATAGTTTTGTATTACTTTTATACTTTGTAAATTTTGCGGGTTAAAATGCATAACATTATTGCAAATCAAAACTCACTTTACATTGTATTCTTCTGCATGAGTTTCTTATCTTCATTGTAAAAAGAACTCAACCATTCGTCTATCACATGATTTCTATGATAATGATAGAAAAAAACTATAATAAATAACTATCAAGAATTAATCCCTTTTTTCCTGTTGAAAATGGAGCTTTTTATAGTAGCTTACTAACTAGTTAGAATCTTGTTTATCTGCAAAGATAACAAGTGTTCCTGACGCTGCTGCTTCATTATTTCCAAATGGCGTGATTATTGTACTAAAGAACATTTCTCTGTCAGTTAAGATTGAACATTGATATTTTCAATCAAGGGCAACAATTTTCTCTCACATATAGTACATCTGTATTAGGTATATATTATAAACACTTAAATTATATACATACATTCTAAAATATTATCGAAAGGGTTTAAGCTACTCAGAAACTACAACAAACACTGTATACCCTTGTAGCCTTCTTTAAACCTCTTTATCAGAACATTCATTTGTATTATTTTGGAAAAATATTAATAATTTACCAAATGTTATTTCTGGAATTAATCAGAACCACCAGTCTTGTACTGCGCCCCAATTGTTAGACACACTATCTAACAATTGGAGGTGCAGCGGTCTTTTTATGGATTTATACAACTATAGTAGTCGTTGCTTAAACTATAGCTATGTTTTAATCACTGAATTAGAACATTCCCTAAAATATTGAGCATAGCCAGCCGAAATAATTAATTTATAATGGAACAATACTGCTCCTAAGTTTAATTATGCCTTGTATTACCTTCATATGGGTATCTTGTTCCACCCTACCATCCCAGTTAATTATCTAACGATGGTTCACCATGTACTATTGTACGCAATTTGGCACTAGGTCTATTTCACCCTTAATTTTGAAGGCTGATAATCTACCACTTGTGACAGAAAGTCAAAAAAATCCGATAGGAATATAAAAAACAGGCAAGGTGAATAACTTTGCCTGCTTTTATTAAAATCTATATGATATTTAAACGTTAACCAGAGTGGAGTTTGATAGATTCTTATGCTGACATTAAAAGTAGTAGTAAGAATTTTGTTGACAATTTAGATAGTCCAAAACAACAAAAAGCGGTACTGAATCATCAATACAATGAACATACAGATTGTTGCTATCAATATAGCATTCCATATTTTTCTTTTTCCGCTAACTTGCTTATCCCTAAATGATCTTAAAATAGGGATAGCTGCAATTACCATGCCAATAGAAAAAACGGCATTGATTATTAGGTGTATCCTAAAATCTCCAATTGGAGAGGACATAGCCGACATAAATCTCAATATAGTCACTATCATGTTGATTATACATAATAGACCGATAACTGGTAATAAATTTGTTTGTTTATATGCCGGTATATAAAGAGTGATCCCCTGCTTTTTACGTTTTCTCAACAAAATGACAGATATGAGCGCAGCGATGGAGCCTGTAATAAAAATTATTGTACAAAAAACAAAAGCAATCTGATTGATCTGGATGTTTTTGTAAAGCGGCATTTTTAAATAGTCCCGAATATTTCCTGTGCGAACTTTATCAACCTGACCGTTTTCATCTAACTCAAAGGATAAAAAAGCGAGAGACCCTCCGCTTCGTTCCAATATAGATGGATTGGAATCCATTCGTTCAAAAACCAAGGGGGCGACCTCTGCAAAGTGAAGTGTTTCTCGATTTGGATCGATGGAAGGCCGTACTTCAATTTCCCCGTTACCCATGTCCTTTACAATAATACTATCACCAGAAACCAAATATAAACTTGAAAGGAAGTTGCTATGAATCATTCGGCCCGAATAATAAGTTCCACTGAGATTTTGGGTATGGCGTTTTGGCACAGTAACCGTTGCTTGATGAGAAAACTGGGCAGAAAGCTTATCTACAATTTCAGTCCGCACACCACCCGATTCTCCAGCTACGTTGGTAAGCACACTAACACCGAAATTCTCTTCCGGGACGAGACTTAAAAATGCGGAAAAATTGGTTGTATTTCCTCCATGTTCAAGTAAACGAACTCCGTTTTCCTGACGCATCCAAAACCCATGGGCATTAGAAGGCATACCAGCAGTAACAGAAAGGGAATCCGTATGCATTTCTTTAAGCGTTTGAGGCGAGTTAAATAATAAGTTTTCTAAAGCACCCTCATAATCCATTTGGGCGATCATAAACTTTGCCATATCTTCTGCGGTTGAGGTAATCGCTCCAGCAGGTGCCTCATTTAAAAAGTTTTCTGGTAGCAGCTCAAATCCTTCTGACGCCCTGCCATAACCCTTGCTTTTATTTTCTACAAACTCTGGCAGGTGATAATAATTTGCATAGGCAGTACTTCTTTGCATATGTAAAGGATCAAAGATATGGTTTTTTACATATTCTTCAAAGAGTTCCCCAGATTTAACTTCCACTATATATCCGGCAATGTCTGTACCGAAGTTAGAATATGCGATAACCGTTCCTGGTTCATATATTTGCTTGGGTTGATGTTTTGCACTCACCCATTTTTCAAGAGGAATAACTTTTTCTTTATCAAAAGTAAGCATTTCACTTGCATTTTCTTCAAATCCTGCGGTATGGTTCATTAAATCTAATATCGTAATTGGTTTATCATAAACCAAATTAAGGCGCTCATACCCGATATATTCTCGTATATCTGTATGCAGATCAATCTTTCCTTCTTCAACTAGTTGCATTACTGCTGTCCATGTAAAAATTTTGCTGACCGATCCAATTTCAAATACAGTAGATGTGGGATCGACAGGAATATCCTCCTTTATGTTTGCTACCCCATACCCTTTGCTGAAAATTAGCCTTCCGTCTTTAACTATAGAAACTGCCGCACCCGGTACGGTAACTCCTATTTTACCTTCCATAATATCATCAACTATTGTTTCGATTTTTGAAATATCCACACCTGATGGAGTTACTTCAGCACTTGCAAATGTTGACATAGGAAAGTAGAAAAAGCAACTGAAAATTGTAATTACGGTGGTTACAAAAGCAACCAGCCTATTTGTTTTTTTCATTATAAGTCTCCTTATTTCCATTACATAATCTTAATATATTTTTAGAAACACAAGTTTTATCTCTTTGTTTGTATGCCTTGCCTGTCAACCGAGCATGTGTAATATGTACGCTTGGCAATGTCGATACCGATGACGAGGACTTTTTCAGTGGCTTGATTAATCTTTTGGTTCGTATTAGAATTCATAAATGGAGTTCTCCTGTGTGATGGTGAATCAATTTAGGCGTTGACACTCATACATCATACAAGAGGGCTTTTTCTTTTTAAGCTCCCGTAAATCCTTCTAATAGGAATGCCCCTAAAATATGAAATAAGAACACCCCAGTTAGATATATATCCTAAAAAAACAGAATAGAAATTCCGATACAAATTTGTCCGCAAATTCTTGCTTTCTTGTTTTATCCACTTTTTTATGTAAGACAACTCCAATCACAAGCAAAATTATGCTGACAGCAATATTTAATATAATGAATAGTGGTGCTAATGTTTTTCAAAAATCCTGAAGGTCTTCAATAAATTCTCAGCCATCTTCTTTTACCTCCATTGATTTTTTTCTCTTTATTCAAAAATTGTATCTATCGTACTATTTAATAGAAATTCAAATACTTCAAAACGGTCATAAGCAAGTTTATCTTTCAATGTCACTAAAAATAGCATCGAACTTATAACAGCATATGCTTTTGCTTTTTCAACTTTCAGTCTGAGTCCTGCAAGATCAATGGTATCGTAGAAAAAAGTTTCGCTATCAAAGTGTAGTTTTTCGATACGGTCTTTAGGTATTTTGTTTAAAAAGGCTAAGAAATCTGGAGTTCCCAGATCATATAGAAATGGTGATTTATCAAATTCTTTAAAATGCCATTTCATGGCACTAATAAAACCAGCTTTGCCCCTTTCACTATTAATAATTTCTTGCAAATTGCTTTTTAACCTATTTTGCACGCGCTCTAAGGTGTCGCAAAACAAATCCTCTTTAGCCGAATACAATAAATAAAATGATCCTGTTGATATTCCTATTTTTGCTGTTAATTCACCAATACTTGTTTTCTTGTAACCATGTAATGCCCAACTCCGCTCACATTCAGTACAAAGCTTTATTCTTAGCTCAACTTTTTCTTCATCAGAAAAGCCTTTTGGTCCTTTTGCCATTTATTACACCTCCTCATTTTATTATGAATTAATTTGTTTTTTAATTCATAATAAAATAATACTCTCTCTTGTATTGGCTGTCAACCATACTTGAAAATAATTAACATAATGCTAAAGGCAAAGTGTATATTTTTCAGTAGTTTCAACAGGATATTTTCACAGGTGTGTGCAGGAAATTTTTATAGTTAATTAAAAAAATAAACTTAAAACGTCTAATAATACAAATTAATGCTTCTTTATCATAAATAACAAATTCATTTTAAAGTATCTTGATGATGTAATTTTCGAGGAGGAAAGGTTATGATCACTGTTTATTTGCATGGGATGAGATTCAATATCGAAAAATTGCGCATTGAAATGGAGAAGGAATATGGGAATAGTCTTAGCAAATTAAAGATGGCTAGAATAAGAGGCTCTTTATCAAAACATTATTAAAGCAGTCACAGATATTTTAACAAATAAAGAAACGGCACATAAATACATTGATTCAGATGAAGATGATTTACAATTAGAAATTAAACGGTTAACCAAACAAGAACAATCAAATCACGAAAAATTGTACTTGGATGGAACTTGGTCAAAAGAGAAACTAGATGAAAATCGTATATAATTGGATGAACAACTCAAAACTCCATGATGATTTAACCGTAAAGTGATTTATAAATTAATAAAAGAAGAGGGATTGAAGATTTAGTCCATATCCTCTTCCCCTCTATATTTAACTAATAATTATTATTTAACATTTGAAGTAGTTTCACGACTTTACTTTTTACATTAATCATAGAGTCTTGTGGACCAATACAAGACGGACAGCCCGTCTCACAAGGACAGCTTATGACATGGTGCTGCGTTTTTGTTAATAAGTCCTCCCATAAATCATAGACCTTTTCACTTAATCCGATTCCTCCAGGATACTTATCGTAAACAAAAAATGTTGGTAGCTCATTATGGGATGCTTTGACTTGAGGCACGACTGCTACATCACTACTATCACATTGAATGAACAGAGGAATAAAGGCATTCATTGCATAGGCTATTCCAATCATTACCTCAGTCAATTCCGCCTCTGACCACTGTTCTGATATATGAAGTGATAGCCAAGAAGCACTTGTATGCATCTCATCTGGTGGTAAATGTATTGGACCCGATCCGATATTATCGTGTGTGCCAAAGCGTATTTTTTTAAATAGTGTGGCTTGAGCAACTAACCCAACATCACCAAAGCTAATTGTACCACCACTATAATCTCTATTACGATCCTCTTCTAGCACTTTCATTTCAACTGCTAGATTAGCATCTGTGTAATAATCGACATCTACTTCTCGTACAAAGGCTTTCTTTTCTTCCCAATCAAGCTTTTCTACTTGAAATTGAATGCCCTGATGTAAATAGATTGCCTCTTCATGCAATAATGTCATTGCGCTGTGACGATCCATTTCACCGATGACCTTTGTTTGTGCAGGAATTGTCATATCGATGATTACCACATTTTCCTGAGAGGCTGAGCGCAGACTAATATCGTGCGCCGGGAAACGATCACTCATCCAATGCCACTTATCGCTTGTTTTAAAAACAACGCCTTCCTCTGCTAGGTAATCTAATAATTCTTGAATTTCATACTCTCCGTATGCATCATGCGTTGAAAAAGGTAGCTCAAATGCTGCACATTTTAAGTGGTCCATTAAAATCAACATATTTTCGGGATAAATACGTGCTTCTTCAGGTGCACTCCCAAGTAAAAAGAGTGGGTGATTGACCACATACTGATCCAGTGCAGACGATTGTGCTACATAAATAATTAACGCCTCGTCCTGCCGACGACCAGCACGTCCCGCTTGCTGCCAGGCACTTGCAATATTTCCTGGGTAACCCGTCATAATGCATGCTTGAAGTTGACCAATATCCACTCCTAATTCCAATGCATTTGTGCTAACAACTGTTTGAATAGTCCCCTCTCGAAGACCACGTTCAATCACTCTTCGCTCAGAAGGTAAATAGCCTCCACGATACCCTCGTACTGATTCATCAAGAAGCTTATCTCGTGTCAGCTCCTTTAAATAAGTAACTATCATTTCTACTCTTACACGGCTTTTAGCAAAGATAATGGTTTGAATACCTGCTATATATAATCTTTTAGCTAGGTCACTTACCTCTAAGATAGCACTACGACGCACGCCAAATGTTTTATGAACAATAGGTGGATTATAAAAAAGAAATGTTTTTTTACCAACTGGCGCTCCTGAATCAGCAATTAATGTATGAGTCTCATTTGTTAGAAGTTCTGCTAATTCCTTTGGATTTTTTATAGTTGCTGAAGTACAAATAAACACCGGCTTGCTACCATAAAATGCACAGATCCGCTTAAGTCTGCGTATAACATGGGCTACATGTGAACCAAATACACCTTTATATGTATGTAATTCATCAATAACTATATACTGTAAATTTTCAAAAAGGGATACCCATTTCGTATGGTGTGGTAATATTCCTGAATGCAGCATATCAGGATTTGTCATTACAATATGCCCTGCCTTGCGAACCTTTTGGCGAATTCCAGGTGAGGTATCTCCATCATATGTGTAGCTTAATATCTCTTCTCCACTTTGTTCAATTAACTCATTTAAATCATTTTTCTGATCCTGTGCTAAAGCCTTTGTCGGAAATAAATAAATAGCTCTTGCATTTTTATCCTCTAATATTGTTTGGAGAACTGGTAGATGATAGCAATATGATTTACCTGATGCTGTTGGTGTAACAGCAGTAAAGGACGTACCACTCTGTGCCAAATCGAAGGCTTCTCGCTGATGTGTATAAAGCTGCTCGATTCCTCTTGACTGAAGTGCCTTTACCAGAGAAGGATGTAGATTTCCCGGGAACGGAGCATATTTTGCTTCACGTCCTTCAAGTGTCTGCCAGTGTAAAATTCTTTCTTTTAATTCCTCATCATATCTCCACTCGTTTAATAATTCATTGATGGTTCTCTTTTTGGATAACACCTTTTGTTCCCTCCTTCACGATTCGCTCAAAATTTTTCAATGTAAAGGAGGTAGAATGAATAGCATCTAAAAAACGTTTTTTACTTGTTTCTTTAAAAAAAGATTGCACAACAAATTGCTCCATGGATTCCACCACAGAAGCAATTTGTTGGATATGCATATACTTTGGATTATTGTTTTGAATCCACAAATTGGCCTCCTGTTGCCACTCTATTAAATGTTGATGAATAGCATCAGCATGTGGCTTAACCTCCTTAAAAAAATCAGGTGTACGATCCTCTTCACGCATTTGCCAAAAGCGTGCAACACTTTTTTCACATTCATCTATTAATATGGAAGTTTGCTGTATTAATAACAATTTCGCACCTCATCTCATTCATTACAACAATTATAAATCTTGCTTGTTTGAACTTAAAAACTTTTCTTCAGCATGTATGGTAGTACTGACATCGAAAATCTCAACTATGATACATGACAAGCAAGTTGTTTATAATAATAGCATGTCTCTCTCACCTCTTGCTTTACAAGTATAGAAAATGGTAAATATTGTATTTAAAATACTCATATTGAGGGAGTTACTTTGCATATGAGATAAGTGTACCAAAGTCCATCATTTTTCACTACTTATAGGCGAACAAGCATTCTTTACTTGCCAGTTCTTTTCTGCTAAGCTTACTTTCTGGCTAACAGCTTCAAGTTGCATAAAAAAATGCATGCTATGCGCATTGCTTTCCAAAGACACTCTTGTTATAAGTAATTGATTGACCAGATCCAACTGCGCAACTAATTGTTCTAACTTATTCAATACAACGCCTCCTTTGCTTTACTTATATATTTCCCCGCATGTATAAAATTACCTTCATGCGTGACAAAAAAAGCGTAAGTTAGCTGAAAGAAGAAGAATTTCGATATTTTTTTATTAAAACATCTTTATGGCTATGCTGTACGAATAATCTTCTAGCTAGATTGGGGCGAATAGAAAGGACAAATTTACTACTGAATTGCTTGAAAACTTTATCTGTTTTTTTGGCATTTTGAGTAGAAAGCACAGCCCTTTTTTTGACAACTTTTCGACTTTAGAAGGCGGAAAGTGTACTATATTGATTGATTCTTGTCGTATGATTTCTGCTATGGTTTGAACGAGCCAGAGGTGGAGAACTGCTACTGAATCATGGTAAACTAGTGTATATAATAGCAGTATTATAGAGGGTGAACTAAATGACAATTCGTTATCCAAATGGGAAATTGTATACCCCAAATCAAGCAATTCAAAATGGGTCAAAGAAGGATGATAACAAAGAAATTTCTTTTAGTAATCGAGGGAAAACACTAGAAGATGAAATCAATGAAGCAAACGACTATTATTTAAAAAGACGACTTGCTATCATTCATAAGAAACCTGTTCCCGTACAAATCGTCAAAGTAGAGTATCCATCACGAAGTGCTGCAGTAATTCGCGAAGCATACTTCCGAACACCTTCAACAACAGATTATAATGGTGTTTGGAAAGGGCTTTATATTGATTTTGATGCAAAAGAGACAGCTTCCAAAACAAGTTTTCCTTTAAAAAATATACACTTACATCAAATGACTCATATGCAGCAAGTGACGGAACAAAATGGTGTGGCTTTTATTATCGTTCGTTTTTCAGCTTTTGAACGATATTTTATTGTGCCATATGAAGTTTTACAAAAGGCCTGGCAAGCAATGGAGAATGGTGAGCGTAAATCGATACCTTTTTCAACGATTGAAAGAGAAGCTTTCGAAATTCCTACAAGCTATTATCCACGTATCGACTTTTTACCGATTATCCAGCAGCTCATTGAAGCAAAAAGCCATGGTTCTGAAAGTGAGGAGATTGTAGAATGACTGAACGTCGTCAAACACGCGGTGAGCGCCAAAAAGCTCTCGCTCAAAAAAATAAAAAGAAAGTGCCCAAATCATCTGGAAAGCTATGGTTTAAGCGCATTTTCTTAACGCTGTTGGCAATAGGTGCTGCATGTTTTATTGGAGGAGCTGGAATGTTCGCTTTTTATGCTAGTAGCGCACCTGAGCTAAAGGAAGAATTACTGAAGGATCCTGTTTCTTCAGAGTTCTTTGATAAAAATGGTGATCTATTTGCAACAATCGGTGCAGAAAATCGTAAATATATAAAATATGATGATATACCTGAGGATATGATTAATGCTATCCTTGCTACGGAAGATGTACGCTTTTTCGATCACCATGGTATGGATTTTTATCGTCTTGGCGGGGCAATTATTGCCAACTTCCGCGACGGCTTTGGATCACAGGGGGCTTCAACTTTAACACAGCAAGTTGTGAAGAACTCTTTTTTACAAAATGAGAAAAAATTAAAACGTAAAGCACAAGAGGCTTGGCTTGCCTTCCAATTAGAGCGTAAATATTCAAAAGAAGAAATCTTTGAAATGTACTTTAATAAAATGCTTATGTCAGGTCGTGTATACGGTTTCGGAACAGCCGCTCAATATTTCTATGGTAAGGATTTAAAAGATTTAACATTAGATGAAGAAGCATTACTTGCAGGTTTAGTACAGCGTCCAAATGCTTACGATCCATTAAAAAATCCTGAACTTGCAGAAAAGCGTCGTAATACAGTTTTAGGATTAATGTATCAACATGGTAAAATTACAAAAGCTGAAATGGAAGAAGCAAAAAAAGTAGACGTTCAAGCAGGTTTAGCCGATGATACAACACGTCAAAAATTTGCTGGCTCTAAATATGATGCATTCCTTGATATCGTCATAAATGAACTAGAGAAAAATGGTGATGGTACTGCCATGGCAGAAGGTATTAAGGTGTACACAACACTTGATCCAAATGCTCAATCAATTGTTGAAAACATCATGAATGATGATAGTAATTTCCCAACAGAAAAAATTCAATCTGGTGTAGCTGTTGTTGATACAAAAACTGGTCAAATTCAAGCAGTTGGTGGTGGACGCAAGTATGGCAATCGTGGTTGGAACTATGCAGACGATCTAAAACAAAATCAGCCAGGCTCTACTATGAAGCCATTATTGGATTATGGTCCAGCCATTGAATATTTAAAATGGTCAACAGGTCAAACACTTGTGGATGAACCTATGAAATACACAGGAACTCAGCAAACCATTACAAACTGGGATGGTAAATATATGGGGGCTATGACAGCACGTAAGGCATTATATGCTTCCCGAAACGTTCCAGCTGTTAAAGCTTTAAAAGAGGTTGGTCCTGATAAGGCACAGGAATTCATTGGCCGTTTAGGTATTGAGTCGAAAAACGTCTATGAATCCGATGCGATTGGTGGTGGAGATATTGCCATGTCTCCTATCCAAATGGCGGCTTCCTATGCAGCATTTGGAAATAACGGTGTTTATACTGACCCTCATGCAATTTTAAAAATTGTTTACCGGGATGGTAAGTCAACAAAGGACTACACACCAAAGCCTAATGTTGCGATGAGTGATTACACGGCTTACATGGTAACAGACATGCTACGAGATGTAGTTGGCAATAAGCCTGATGCTTCAGGTACTGCTGCCAATGTTTCTGGGTTAGATATTGCTGGTAAAACGGGTACAACTAACTATTCAAAAGCTGATTTTGATAAATATAACTTACCAAGCACAAGTGTGCCAGATTCATGGTTTGCAGGTTACACAACTAACTATTCAATCGCCATATGGAGTGGTTACGAAAAACACTTTGACCCTATCACAACTTGGGATGAACGTCGTTTACCACAGCATCTATTTAAACAAATCATGAAAGAAATTTCGGCGAATGTTGAAACACCACGTTTCAAAAAACCAAGTTCTGTTGTAGAGGTTACAATTGAGGCAGGCTCAAAACCGCTGAAATTAGCAAGTGATTTCACACCAAGTAACAAACGCCAAACTGAACTATTTGTTCGTGGCACAGAGCCTACAGAAGTATCAAATGAATACGAGGCACCTGAACTTTCAACACCTTATAATGTTTCAGCAAATTTAGATTTAGGCGCTCAATCAATCAATATTTCTTGGGATCATGATGCCATCCTAAATCCTGAAACAAACGAGCCATTGCCAACAACCTTCGAGGTCTCTGCTACACGAGAAGGTGGAGAAACAATTCCTCTTGGGACAACAGAAAGCAAAGGCCTAACAGTTGCAAACAATTTAGAGGATGGCAATTACACGATCTCTGTCGTCGCTATTGTGGACGGTACACGAAGCGAACCAGGTACAACCTCCTTCCAAGTGTCGAGTATGCCAGACGAAAACCTTGAGCCTGAAACTCCGGATGAGCCTGATTTAGAACAACCCACGACACCAGATCAAGGTAACAGCAATGGTAATAATGGCAATCATAATGGAAATAGTAATAATAATGGTAACGGCAACCCTAATGGTAATAACGGCAGTAGTGGCAATGATGGTAGCAACAACACCAATGATGGCACTACTAACGGTGGTCAACCACCTACACCGCCGACTGACCCTGTCGTTCCAAATGAAGAAAACGATAGTACAGAATAAAAAAAGCAGAGGAGCTATCAATAATGATGCTCCTCTGCTCATGTTGTTGAAATACTATTATGTCAATGAAATCAAAGTGACAATTTAAAAAGTATAGCCCTTTTTCAAAACGAGGGGTTGATCTACGTTCCGACTGAGTGCTTTCCTGGGGGC
>NZ_JBXAPF010000023.1:0-86481 GCF_058803665.1 Lysinibacillus sp. GW821-FHT14F06 | reverse complement strand
AGGATCAAACTCTCCATAAAAGAAATTTGATTAGCTCAAATTGTTTTGCTGGCATCAATTTTGATGTCCAAAATTTTGTTTTGTTCACTAGTGGAAGCTAGCTACTAAAAACTTTATTGATTACGTTTTGCTGTTCAGTTTTCAAGGTTCATGTTTTGCTTTGTTTTAGCTTGTCACCGTGGCGACTTGTATAATACTACACCCCTTTTTTAAAAAGGTCAACACTTTTACAGAAAAAAATTTAACTTTTTTATTAATCCAGAAAAACTTCCTATATTAATAACTATATAATATTTTGGGTTTTACACGAATTGTTTCAATAGTACTACCGCAATCTAAAATATAATTCTATCATAGTTTCCTGATAAAAAATTAATAGATTTTTTAGAAGAACGAACGAAAAAACTCGGTATAAAAACCGAGTTTTAAAATGGGAAAAAGAATGGGATGGCTGTCATCATAACAATAAACATAACAATCTGTAACGGAATACCTATTCTTACAAAATCCATAAATTTGTAGCCCCCTGCTGTCATTACCAGCGCATTAGTAGGCGATGCAATTGGTGTAGCAAACGCCATGCTTGCTGCTACTGCTACTGCAATCAGAAATGTTGTTGGACTAACATCCATTGCAATCGCAGCACTCATTGCAATAGGTGCAAACAATACAGCAGTTGCCGTATTACTAATAAATTGACCAAAAACGGCTGTCAAAATATAAACACCTATGAGCACTCCATAAGGTCCAAAATCACCAAGGGCATTGATGATACCATCAGATAAAATAGCCATGCCTCCTGTTTTTTCTAATGCTGTTGCCATTGGTAGCATTGCGGCCACCAGCACAATGCTTTCAAAATTCATATTGCTATAGGCATCTTCCATATTTCTTAAACAACCTGTTAAAATCATTAGAACTGCACCAATCATTACAGAAATAACGGCTGGGAAAATTTCGAATGCCATTAAAATAATCATGAACAGCATAATAATACCAGCAAGACCAGCTTTACCTGTAGCAGCCGCTACACTTGCATGTTCCTTCGGCTGACCGACAACTACGACATCCTGGGTCTCTCTTGCTAACAAAAGAATTTCATCCCATGCGCCTTGTACTAATATAGCGTCTCCAAATTTCAATTTGTGCGAAACCATATCTTGAAGCTTATATCCACCTTTTCTATTAATACCAATAATGTTTAGGTTGTATTTTTCTCGGAAGCCTAGTGAGCTAACAGTTTCGTTGATAAAGCTTGAATTTGGTGTGAGCAAGACCTCTGCAATACCGAGATGTTTCGATACCAATTCATCGGCCTCCCCTTCTACTAACCCTTGCATCTCAAGATGATAATCTTCAACAAAACGGTGAATGTCCTCTTCTTCTCCCTGAACATACAGCTCATCCTTAGCATGAATAACACTTGTTGGACCTGCCATTTCTTGATAAGTCATCGGCAGCAAATTGATGCCCTCCTGTGATTTGCGATGAATTTTCATCATGCAAAGCATATACTTTGCTGGCAGCTTTAATTCTGCTAATGATGTTTCAATAATAGGAGATTCTTCTGGAACAGAGATTTTAAATAGACGATTATTTAAATCATACTGCTTAATGATTTTCTTCGGCGAAAGTTTATAGCCTTCATTTGTCTGGGTACGATTTTGTTCCTTAGGTAATAGGATATTGCGTACAAGCACTAAATAAGTAATACCCGCAATCATTCCAACAATACCAATAGGTGTTATTTCAAAAAAGCCAAGTTTGTTATAGCCTTTATCCACTAATAACTGACTAACAATTAAATTGGTTGGTGATGCAATTAGTGTCATAAGACCAGACAGACTTGCTACATATGAAAGTGGTAATAGAAACTTCGAAGGGCTGACTTTCATACTAATCGCTATACTTACAACTATTGGCATCATTAATGCTACAGTACCTGTATTACTCATAAAGGCACCGACAGAACCTACAATAATGAGCAATAATACAAATAATTTCAACTCACTATTGCCAGACCATTTAAGTAATAATTGTCCTGCCATTCCCGCAAGACCTGTACGTAAAATTCCTGCACCCACGACAAATAGCCCTGCAATCATTAAAACTACAGAGTTTGAAAAACCAGATAATGCCTCTGCGGGTGTTAGAATATCGGTAATGACAAATGCTAGTAGTGACACAATCGCTACAAGATCTGCTCGTATTTTATTGGTCACAAATGCGAAAATTGTTGTTCCTAAAATAAGAAATGTTAATGTAAGTTGCACATCCATGAATTCCTTTCTCTAACATTAATCATTATTATTGACAGCAAAAAAGTTTTATTTCTTTGCTATTTTTATTATAGCTTACGAGAGAGCATTTATGATAAAATTCACCATTTTTTCAAAATTAAAATAAGTGTGGCACTTAACCACACTATTAAAAAACATTAGTTATTTAAGATAAAGATGATGCTCTTTAATATAATCGTAACATGCATTAGGTAAGAGATATCTTGGTTCACCCCCCATCGCAAATTCTTCGCGAATGTAGGTTGAACTTATCTCCATAGCTAACCCCTTATCTATAAGATGAAATCTCCCATCATCATTATTTCTTAAAATCGGAGAACGACTAATCGTTGATAGCATATCAATTCCATGCCTTGCCATTACAATAAATTTATTTTCTGCTACCAACGCGTCCCCTTTCTTCCACAATCCAGCACCAATATCTACTAATAAATCTGCGCCCATAATAAAATGAATTTCATCCTCTGGGAGCTTTTCTCTAAAATATTTCATGGTGTCATATGTGTAAATATTCCATCCTTCTTGATTCATTTCATAGGAATCCGCAATAAAACGATCATCCTTAGCAATTGCTAACTTTAGCATATTCCAGCGATGATTATTCCCTGTTTTTATAGTTTTATCTTTCCGTTTATTCGAACAAGGCAAAAAAATGATCTTATCTAATTTACAGCGGTGCGCAACCGTGCTAGCTGTCCAAAGATGAACATTAGTAATAGGATCAAAGGATGAACCATAAATACCTATCCTCGCCATCATATCTCCCTCCTTCCGTTTTCTTTTACATTTAAGTATTCTTTCTGTAAGAAACCTTGTCTTTTATAGCCTGTATGCTTGCCATTTTATTGTCCCAACAAGCCTGACTTAGATCGACAGGATATTCTTCTGGGTTCAATGTTCGCTTGTACTCACACCATAACAGTTTTAAATTTTCCTTCGCGTATAATTGTATATCTTGAATAGTAGGTTCTTCATAAACAACATTCCCATTTTCTACGATGCTTTCATGTAACTCTATCGCTGTGAAATTCGTAACAAATTTACTGATATACGTATGAACAGGGTGAAACATTTTTAATCGCTCTATTTGCTGTATGTTTTCCCCATCTAATGCAATATAGTCACCTTCAGCATGACCATTCTCATTATTAACAATACGGTAAACACGTTTACGTCCGGGAGTAGTTACTTTTTCAGGGTTTGCTGAAATTTTAACCGTATCGACCATTTCTCCACTTTCATTTTCAATAGAGACTAACTTGTATACCCCACCAAGTGCAGCTTGATCATAGGCTGTAATCAGCTTCGTCCCGATTCCCCAAGCATCAATTTGTGCTCCTTGCGACTTTAAATGCATAATAGTATATTCGTCTAAATCATTGGATGCCATAATTTTCGCTTCCGTAAAGCCTGCATCATCTAGCATTTTTCTTGCCATTTTCGAAAGATAGGCTAGATCTCCACTGTCTAAACGGATACCAATAAAAGTAATCTGCTCTCCTAGTTCCTTTGCTACACGGATAGCATTTGGAACGCCTGAGCGTAATGTATCATAGGTATCTACTAAGAAAACACAGTCTTTATGTGCCGCTGCATATTTTTTAAATGCTGTATACTCATCTCGATAAGTTTGAATCATCGCATGTGCATGTGTTCCTGACACTGGGATACCAAACAATTTTCCAGCACGTACATTACTTGTTGCCGAAAATCCACCAATATAAGCAGCACGAGTTCCCCAAATTGCTGCATCAAATTCGTGAGCACGTCGGGTACCGAACTCCATCACGACATTTTCACCTGTCACCTGTTTTATACGTGATGCCTTTGTCGCGATAAGTGTTTGGTAGTTCACAATATTTAACAACGGCGTTTCAATTAATTGGGCCTCTGCCAATGGTGCCTCAATTCGTAGGATTGGCTCATTGGCAAAAACTAGCTCACCTTCCCTCATCGCCTTAATAGTTCCTGTAAACTTAAGATCCTGTAGGTACTGTAGAAATTCCTCTGGATATTTCTTCTCTTCTCGCAAATATTGAATATCACTTTGAGAGAATCTAAAATTATTTATAAACTCTATCACTTTTTTTAAACCAGCGAATATCGCATAACCATTGCCAAATGGAAGTTTTCTAAAATATAGCTCAAAAACAGCTTTACGTTGATGAACACCATCTTGCCAATAAGTTTGAACCATATTAATTTGATATAAATCTGTGTGTAACATGAAGCTATCATCTGCATATTTCATGTTCATCCCTCCATTCTATTTGGTCAAATAATAGTAGCACCAAGTGTTTGCTCGAAATGACTTAACGCCCACTCATGCCCTGTTTGATTAAAAGATGCCACAGCATTTTTATGAATTACAATCTTGAACCCTTTATTATAAGCATCTACCGCTGTATGAAGAACACAGATATCTGTACAAACCCCAATTAAATGAAGCTCAGTAATATCTCTTTCACGTAATTTCAAATCCAAATCTGTTCCTGTAAAAGCGGAGTAGCGTGTTTTATCTAGGTAATAGACATGATCCCGATCTTTATTTGCTTCGTATAACGCTTTTAAAGCTCCATATAAATCTCTTCCATTAGTATTTCGAATATTATGGGCTGGAAATAACTTTGCTTCAGGATGATAAACATCTCCTTCTTCATGAACATCTATAGCAAATACAGTAAACTCACCATTCACAATAAATTCCTTTGTTAATTCACAATTTGCCTGCTCAAGCAGCTGACCAGGCTTTCCACAAGTTAGAGCTCCATCTGCCGCAACAAAATCCATCGTGTAATCAATATTAATTAATGCTCGCTTTCTCATTATTTCAACACTCCTTTTCTTTAATTAGTAATAATTAAATTACAAATTACTATCATTAAAATAAACAGGAAAGACGGATCTTTCCTAATGGTAAATGGACTCAACAATTTCAAAATCATTAAATGTATATAGTTGTGAAGGCCTGAAAGAATTTCGTTTCGTTTTCTTCGGCTTCCCTTCCTCATCCAGTACCCTTTCGATAAAAGGTAGTTTGGGTACCTTTGTAAAGAATACGGAATCATTTGAAATTCGAGAATCTTCTCCAACTGTCAGAATTACTCGCTGTAATTCAGACAAAGTAAACTCTTGTGGTAAAAAATTTCTAGCAACTGTTGTTTGTATCATATCTCTTTTGATAAATTCTAAAGCATCGGTAATAATTTGGCGATGATCAAATGCTAGCTGAAGGGTAAATACCTCCTCAATATCAAATAGCTCCACCTCGGCAGCGTCATCGTTTGCCTGTCGTTGCTCAATAAATATTTCTGGAACAATGGCGTAAAAGGCATTTGAAATCATCCAACCACGAGGATCTCGATCAATTCCATCATAAACACCAAAATGTTGGATATGCAGACCGTCTACATTTGTTTCTTCTTTTAACTCTCTTTTCGCAGCGATATAAGCTGTTTCCTTTTGACTGGCATCTATAAATCCTCCTGGAAGCGCCCATTTGCCTCCTTCAATATTGGGATTTCTTTCAGCATCCATTTCTCCACGCTTGATGAGCATAATCTTTAGTGTCATATTCGGCGGTGCTTTTTCCTCTTTTTTTTCTGAGACAATTGTAAAAATAGCAATATCTGCTGTATAGCCATCAGGTGTTTGGTATTTTGAAGAATCATAGTTTGCAAGCACTTCTTCTTCACTACGGAATTTTGACATTGTATAACTCCTTTATTCCATCTAAGTAATTCGTAATTCTATAATTACTATTTAATAAAATAATACTCGTAAATACTAATAATTGCAACTCTTTTATAACTAAAATTAACCAACCAGTTGCCTATAAATCATTGACAATTGGTTGGCATTGTCATTATAAAGCCTTGCTATCAAAGCATTTCTGAGCTTGTTTTTGCTTGCATATGAAGAAGTAAATAATCTGGTCCACCAGCCTTGGAGTCTGTTCCTGACATATTAAATCCACCAAACGGCTGATAACCAACAATAGCACCTGTACAGCCTCGATTGAAGTAAAGATTTCCGACATGAAATTCTTCTCGAGCCTTTTCTATACGCTCACGGTTATTTGTAATCACTGCACCCGTTAAGCCATATTCTGTGTTGTTGGCGATTTCAATTGCATGATCAAAATCCTTTGCTTTAGTAAAGCCGACTACTGGTCCAAAAATTTCTTCCTTCATAATTCTTGCATCTGGAGAAAGATCAGCAAATACAGTAGGCTGAATAAAGTAGCCTATAGAATCGTCGCCTTTTCCACCTGTCAACAGCCTTCCTTCCCGCTTACCAATCTCAATATAATCCATGATTTTATTATACGCATTCTGATCAATTACTGTTGCCATGTAGTTTGAATAGTCAGTTGGATCACCTTGTGTCAATTCTTCTGTTAATGCTACTACACGTTCCAGAACTTGATCGTATACATCTTCTACAATAACTGCGCGAGAACATGCTGAACATTTTTGACCAGAGAAGCCAAACGCAGAATATACTATCGAAGTCGCGGCTAATTCAAGGTCTGCTTCTTTATCAACAACAATTGTATCCTTTCCACCCATCTCTGCGATCACACGTTTTATCCAAATTTGTCCATCATGTACTTTCGAAGCACGTTCAAAAATACGAAGGCCAACATCACGTGAACCTGTAAAGCTTATAAATCGTGTGTCTTTATGGTCGACCAGATAATCTCCCACTTCTGAGCCGCTTCCTGGGACGAAGTTTAGAACACCTTTAGGCAGACCTGCTTCCTCCATCACTTCAACAAATTTAGCAGCAATCACCGGAGTAGTAGAAGCTGGCTTTAATAATACTGTATTGCCAGTCACAATTGCCGCTACTGTAGTTCCAGCCATAATAGCGAATGGGAAGTTCCAAGGCGAGATAATAATCCCCACTCCTAATGGAATATAGTCATAACGATTAAATTCATTTGGACGGCTTTGAACAGGTGCGCCGTCTTTAATTAAAAGCATTTGACGACCATAATACTCTAAGAAATCAATGGCTTCTGCTGTGTCTGCATCTGCCTCCTTCCATGGCTTACCAGCTTCCTTTGTTAACAATGCTGAAAATTCATGCTTTCGGCGGCGAATAATTGCCGCAGCCTTAAATAAAACATCTGCCCGAAACTCAGCTTTCACTTTTTTCCACGTTTTGAATGCTTGAACAGCTACTTGCATAGCTTTTTCAGCTAGCTCTTTGTTCGCCTTCGATACACGTCCAATCACTTCTCTTTTATTGGAAGGATTGTAGGAAACAATCTTATCCTCTGTGGTAATTCGCTCTCCACCAATCACTAAATCATAATCTTGTCCTAAGTACCCTTCAACGGTTTGTAAAGCATTCAAATAATCTATTCGATTAGCCTCAACACTAAAATCAGTAAACGGCTCATGCTTATATGCTACTACCATATATACCTCCAATTATTGTTATCCACTCTACATATTGAGCTAGAAAAAATTATTATCCTTATCTTACTGGTACAACCAGCTCTGTTAATTTATTTTTAAGGTCTGCTTCAACACTAGATGAAGCATCTACTAACGGCACTGAAACTGAACCAACAGGTATACCAACTAAATTTAATGCAGCTTTTAAAGGCCCTGGATTTCCTTCTTTATATAACGTCTTCATTAATGGGAAAAACTTTTTATGCAGTTCTACTGCCTCATCATAGTTTTTCTCTTGAACTAAATCATAAATCTTCACCCATACATCTGGAATAAGATTTGAGCTAGCTGTTATTGCCCCTGGTGCTCCTGCAATAAATGAAGAAACCGCTCTGAAATCCTCTCCACAAAGAACGGAAATTTTATCGCCAACAGTTTGAAGTAGCTCAAGGACATCACCTATATTATCCGAGCAAACTTTCATTCCAACTACATTTGGTACATTTTCAACAATCTCTTTTACTGTATCATTTGCCAAATGAATGCCTGTTTTATAAGGGATGTTATAGAGGATAATTGGCATATCTAAACATTTATCAATCGCTTCATAATATTGGATAAAACCTTGTTTAGTCGGACTTACATAATATGGTGTCACAATCATTACAGCGTCCGCACCAGCTTGTTTCGCATAGTTTCCTAATTCCACATTGTCACCTAATCCTGGAGAAAGCAATCCTACTACTACTGGGACACGGCCATTGATAGTACTTAATGCAACATCAATAGCAGTTTTTCGCTGTTCCATATTGAGCGCAGCATATTCTCCTGTTCCACCTAATACAAGCAATGAATGGACATTATTATTTAGTTGATCCTCGATTAAATTTGCAAAGCTTTGTTTATCAACAGACCCATCTTGATGTAAAGGTGTTACTAACGCTGTCATAATTCCATTAAATTTCATTTTAAAAGTCTCCTTTAAATATTATTTATAAGCCTTTGCATTACCCAATACTTGTGGATTTACTACATTTCTTGATATTTTTCCATTTAACACAACACCAACTTCTTGTGTTATCGATTCAGAGCATCTATCTTTTGCCTCTAATGTATCGCCACCAAAATGCGGTGTAAAAATTACATTCTCCAATGTAAAAAGAGGGTTATCACTATTTGGAGGCTCTTGTTCTAAAACATCTAACGCTGCACCAGCTATTTTTTTAGTAACTATTGCGCTATATAGTGCTTGTTCGTTTATCAAAGAACCTCTCCCTAAATTAATAACAAATGCTGAATCTTTCATGAACTCAAATTGCTTAGCAGAAAATAAATGATATGTGCTTTTCGTTAGCGGCGCATGTAAAGAGATAAAATCGCATATTGGAAGAACCATATTTAAGTCATCGATTTTAACAACACCATGTAACTGCATCTCTGATTCTGTAACAAATGGATCAAACCCTAAAACATTCATATTAAATGCCTTTGCTTTTTTAGCTAAATCCTGTCCAACCCTCCCCATTCCCACGATTAACAGTGTCTTCCCATTCACTTCCATAGGAAAATAGGTTTCTCTATATTGCCATTCATTGTTTCTAACTTTAGAATCACTAATATTTAAGTTTCTACTTAAAGCTAAAATTGACATCATCGCATGCTCTGCAACAGACGTGTAATTACTGGACGGTGCATTCAATACGAC
The DNA here is from genome assembly GCF_058803665.1 of Lysinibacillus sp. GW821-FHT14F06. NCBI lineage: Bacteria > Bacillati > Bacillota > Bacilli > Caryophanales > Bacillaceae > Lysinibacillus > Lysinibacillus sp. GW821-FHT14F06. The sequence goes on along the minus strand of NZ_JBXAPF010000023.1, from coordinate 77,068 downwards.
TATTCCAGTTTCTGTTGCACTTGGAACATCTATATTATCTAGCCCGACTCCATGCATTCCAACTACCTCAAGGGAGGGGCAGCTTTCTAAAATATTTCTTGTAATTTTTTCTGTTCTAACAATAACTGCATGTGCCTGATGTTTGTTTATATAGTCTATAATGGTCACCTCTGAACCATTTGGTGCCAACACTACATTAAAATGATTGGTTAAGTACTCAACACCATTCGGTCGAATCGTTGGTTCAATTAATAGGACTGTTTTTGTCATGTAATTCCTCCACTAAAAACATAGTTATGATACTTAGTATACTAAGTTGATGTAAAAAAATTTATAGAATGGGAGTCTTTGTTTATCAACCTAAAGACTCCATTTGTTTTTATAATACTTTTGATAAAAATGCTTTTGTTCTTTCATGAGATGGGTTTGTGAATATGTCTCTAGGATTTCCTTCTTCCACTATATTACCACCATCAATATAAACAACTCGATCAGCTACTTCACGAGCAAATCCCATTTCATGTGTGACAATGACCATTGTCATCCCTTCTTGTGCCAATTGTTTCATAACCCGTAAAACCTCTCCAACCATTTCAGGGTCCAGTGCAGACGTAGGCTCATCAAATAGCATTACATGCGGCTCCATTGCTAAGGCTCTTGCAATAGCAACACGCTGTTGTTGTCCACCAGATAAATTAGAGGGATAAGCAGTTGCTTTTTCTGCTAAGCCTACTTTTTTTAACAGCTCCATCGCTTGTTTTTCAGCTTCTTCTTTCGTTTTCTTTTTGAGTCTTATTGGTGCTAATGTAATATTTTCTATAACTGTTTTTTGCGGAAACAGATTAAATTGCTGGAAAACCATCCCCATTTTTTGCCGAAGCTTATTAATATCAACGGTTTTATCCAAAATATTTTCGCCTTCTACAATAATTTCGCCACCACTCGGTTCTTCTAAAAGATTCAAGCATCTTAAAAATGTACTTTTACCTGAACCAGATGAACCTATAATACAAACAACCTCTTTTGCTGCAATCTCTGTGCTAATATTTTTTAGAACTTGTAAATCTCCAAAGGATTTAGATAGACTATTAACCTTTATCATGTAATAACAAACCTCCGTTCCATCTTAGTAGAAATAAGCGAAACAGTATAAATGGTGATAAAGTAGAATAATCCTACCATCGTTAATATTTCAAAGGATCTAAAATTCATCGCATAGATGGATTGTCCAACCATTGTTAATTCAGCTATTCCGATAACTGATAGCATCGATGTATCCTTAATTGCGTGCGTTAATTGATTCACAAATGATGGAATCATACGTCGTACAGCCTGTGGTAAAATGATTAAAGCCATTGTTTGAGCATAAGAGAAACCTAAGGATCTTCCTGCTTCCATTTGCCCCTTACCAATTGATTCGATTCCTCCACGGAAAATCTCTGTATTATAAGCTCCAATATTAAAGCTTATGGCAATCAGTCCTGCTGTAAAAGCCGAAAGATGTATATCCAAAGCTGTTGGTGCTCCAAAGTAAATAAATAATATTTGAATTAGTATTGGTGTTCCGCGAATAAGATTAACATATATTGCTGCAGGATATCGTAAAATTGCATACTTTGACATCCTCATAAAACACGCAATTAGCCCAATTATAAGTGAGAAAATTATTGATAAAATGGATATTAATAGCGTCATATATAACCCTTGCAGAAGATAAGGCAGTGCATCTGTCATAACTTTGAATGTAGTTTCCATAAAAACACCTCACTTCACATTAACTATGTTTATTTACCAAACCATTTTTCATGGATTTTGTCATACTCCCCATTTTCTTTAACTGTTTTTAAACCTGCATTAATCTTATCTGCTAACTCTTTGTTCCCTTTTTTAACAGCAAAAGCATGTTCATCGACTGTCATATGCTCTCCCACAATTCGGAACTTCACATTGTCACCATCTACTGCTAAACGATACTCAACTGTAGGGGAGTTAAGCACAAGCGCATCTGCATTCCCATTTTCCACATCTAAATACAGCGCATCTGTTTCTTTTAGTGGCTTCGCTTTTCCACCATATTTATCTGCTAATTCCTTTGCCTTTTCAAAAGTTGTAGAACCTTGTGTAGCAACAATTGTTTTTCCTTTTAAATCCTCAAAGGATTGGATGGAACTATCATTTGCTACAGCAAGCACTAATCCAGAATTTAAAAAGATATCTGAGAAATCTACAACTTCCTTGCGTTCTTCACGTATTAATAGTGATGAAGCGATATCTACCTGATTAGATTGTAAGCCTGGAATAAAGCCATCAAATTTCATCTCTTTAAATTCCAGCTCTAAATTTTCTACTTCTGCAACCGCTTGCAATAAATCATATTCGAAGCCAGTTAATTTACCATCCTGTTTAAAAATTAGAGGTGGATAGTTATTTAAAGCAGCTACGCTTACTTTTTCGCCACCACCGGTACCCGCTTCAGAGTTGCTATTACTACACCCCACGAGAATTATGGACAACAACCCAATAGTCCCCAATACAAATAACAACCTTTTCATCTTATTCATTACGTCATCCCCTTTACTCGCATTTATTTTGTTAATTCTGATAATAGCGAATAATTAAATATTAAGTTATAGCACTAAGGATGTCAACAACTTATAATACTAAGTATCATAATAATTTAAATCCTTAATTTACCAATATCAAACGGGATGGTTAATTCATAAGTATCTAAAATAAGAATAGTACTTCCAATTTTTTGTATTTATATAGAATATATTTAAATCCATAGGAACCTTATTTTCTGCATAAGATATTCTTGTCCCTTTTAACACGGCTGTTGTATCTGGTATTTGCAAAGCACCTGCAATATAAGGAGTCGCAATAACCGCCTCTATTTCATCCTCTACTTCAACGATATCGATATTGACTTGCTCTTTTAGTAGTTGTTGTACAGAAGAAATTGCTGTATTTTCTTGATAAACATTAGAGGGTACTACAGGGCGGATATAATGCTCTAAAAAAAACATTGGTTGATTGTTTAAATATCGAATTCTTTTTAAATAAATGATTTCTGTATCCTCTTCTAGTTTTAATAACTTAGCAAAGTGTGGATTGACCACCTTTTTAATTTCAATTGTCCGTACAGATATTTTTTCCCAATCGTTTGAATAATGGTTTCTAAAGCCAGACATACTAGTCCATGTTTGTTTTGGCTGTTGGTTGCTGACAAAAGAACCCTTCCCTTGAACTCTATGAATTATTTTGTCATTTTCAAGCTGCTTTAGCGCATTTCTTACTGGTGTACGGCTTACATTGAATATTTTTTCCAGTTCAGCCTCTGAAGGTAAAATATCTCCAACAAGATATTTACCCTCTGCTATTTCTTGCTTAATTGTGTCATAAATTTTCTGATATGCAGGTTTCGTTTGAATAATCATCTACCCCACTTCTTTTTAGAATATAATACCCTATAATTCATTATTTTTACAAATACTTATAATACTAAGTATCCATAAAGGTATACTTTTATACTGAACATGGTACATTAATAATTATAGTTATTTTTTAATTTTAATCATTAAAAAAATCCCTCCATTAGTAAACTGAAGGGATTAATACATCTTATTATTTGTAAAAAGGGAACGTACTTAACCAATGCTCCATTTTTTTTATTAATTTAAAAGAATACCATCTCGCACAACAATTCGCCCATTTTTAATAACAGTATTTGTATGGTTCATGCCATAGAAATATTGTAGTTGTTTGTAGTTAGCAACATCTAAAATAACAACATCAGCTTGCTTTTCTGCCTCAAGTGAACCAATTTGATTGCCTCGATTAATTGCATATGCGGCATTAATCGTTGTCGCAGTTAATACTTCCTCCAACGTCATTCCCATATGCATACAAGCTAAATTCATGATAAATGGTAGACTCATTGTTGGCGATGATCCAGGATTAAAATCTGTTGATATCGCTACAGGTACCCCTTCATCAATCATTAGACGCCCCCTTGCAAACGGTGCACGTAAGAAGAATGCAGTTCCTGGCAACAATACGGCAATCGTACCCGCCTCAGCCATTCGTTGAATACCCTCATCAGAAGCAACCAACAAATGCTCGGCTGAAATTGCTCCTACCTCTGCAGCAAGCTCTGCTCCCTTATACGGCTCAATTTCATCAGCATGAATTTTTGGTGTTAAACCAAGTGCTTTTCCAGCCTCTAAAATACGCTGTGATTGCTCCGGTGTAAAGACGCCTTTTTCACAAAATACATCATTAAATTCAGCCAGTTTTAGCTCCGCTACTTTTGGTAGCATGTCATGGATCACAATATCAACGAATTCATCCTCACGCCCCTTATAGTCTCGCGGTACTGCATGTGCTCCCATAAAAGTACTAACGACATCAATATCATGAGTTGCTTGTAATTTTTTGGCTACCTCTAGCTGTTTCTTTTCCGTTTCCCAATCCAAGCCATAGCCCGATTTTGCTTCGACTGTTGTGACACCATGCTTTAAAAATACATCTAAGTGCTGCATCGTCTTTTCATATAAATCTTCAAAGCTAGTTTCACGTGTACGCTTTGTTGTGGCGTGAATCCCGCCACCTGCATTCATAATTTCCATGTAGGTAGAACCATTGAGTCGCATATTAAACTCTTGCTCGCGTGTTCCACCATGCACTAAATGTGTATGACAATCCACTAAGCCAGGCATCACAATCTTGCCAGTAGCATCAATAATATCTGCTCTTTTGACTAAATCAGGGAAATCTACTGCCAGCTGTTCAAATGCCCCAACAGCTATAATACGATCTTCCTCAATAAGAATACTACCATTTTCAGCGACCTCAATTTCTCGCATTTGTTCCTTCGTGCGTGGTCCTTGGACATTACTTTTTAATGTAATGACTTCATTGGCATTTTTGATTAAAATGGTCACTTCTCATCATCCTTTAACATTGGTATATGCACACCTTTGTTTTTTGCTGTTTCAATCGCAATGTTATAGCCTGCATCCGCATGACGGGCAACACCCATCCCTGGATCTGAAATTAACACACGAGCAATTTTCTCTGCAGCAAGCTCTGTTCCATCTGCTACTAACACTTGACCTGCATGCTGGGAATAACCCATTCCTACACCGCCACCATGATGAACACTTACCCAGCTTGCACCGCTCGCTGTATTAACAAGGGCATTTAAAATCGGCCAATCTGACACAGCATCTGAACCGTCCAACATTCCCTCTGTTTCACGATTTGGCGATGCCACTGATCCTGAATCTAAGTGATCGCGACCAAAGACAATCGGTGCTGATAATTCTCCATTCGCGACCATTTCATTTACTTTTAATGCAAAACGGTGACGATCTCCATAGCCCAGCCAGCAAATACGTGCCGGTAGCCCTTGCCATTTCACCATTTTTTGAGCCATATTAATCCAATTGACTAGACCTTCATCCTCAGCAAACATCTCTTTTGCAAGTGCGTCTGTTTTATAAATATCCTTAGGGTCTCCTGAGAGCGCTGCCCAGCGGAATGGCCCTTTTCCTTCACAGAACAGTGGACGAATATAAGCCGGTACAAAGCCTGGGAAATCAAAGGCATTTGTTACACCCATTTCTTTGGCATATGCTCTAATATTATTGCCATAATCAAATACTTCTGCACCAGCCTCTTGGAACTCTAGCATTGTACGAACATGCTCTGCCATCGTTTCCTTCGCTTTTCGCTCATATGTTTTCACATCGGTTTTGCGAAGCTCTAGCGCTTCCTCAAATGTCATGCCGTTTGGTACATAGCCATTGATTGGGTCATGTGCAGATGTTTGATCCGTCACAAAATCTGGAATAATCCCTCGATTCAGCAGCTCACGATTAATGTCTGCACAGTTACCAATAAGACCAATAGAAGCTGGCTCTTTTTGATCACGTAATTTATTGACTAATGCAATCGCTTCGTCCACTGTCTCCACGATGTAATCACAATAACCTTCTTTTATTTTACGCTCAATGCGGGCACGATCCACCTCTACAACTAGAATCACAGCACCCGCCATTTTCCCAGCTAATGGCTGTGCACCACTCATACCGCCCATACCGCCTGTAAGGATGAATTTACCGCGTAAATCCGCAGTGCCAAATACTTTTTTCCCTGCTTCTACGAATGATAAATAAGTGCCTTGTAAAATTCCTTGAGCACCAATATAAATCCAGCTGCCCGCAGTCATCTGACCATACATCATTAAATCTCTTTCTTCTAATTCATAGAAGTGATCCCAATTTGCCCATGCAGGTACTAGATTCGAATTGGCAATTAATACACGTGGAGAATGCTCATGTGTACGAAACACAGCTACTGGCTTCCCTGACTGAATCAGAAGCGTTTCATCATTCTCTAATACTTTTAAAGAAGCAATAATTTGTTCATAGCTTTCCCAATTGCGAGCAGCCTTACCAATACCACCATAAACAATTAGTTCATCTGGATTCTCTGCTACCTCTGGATCGAGATTGTTCATTAGCATACGCATTGCCGCTTCTTGTGTCCAGCCTTTACACGATAAAGTCGTTCCCCGTGGTGCACGAATATTTGTTGTTGTTTTCATAACGATCCATCCCCTTAGATTTTATTTAGATAATTCCACTAAATCATCGCTATCTAATAAATATTTCGCTAATGCCTCAATTTCATCACCAATTGGTTGATCCGCTAATAACGGTGGACAAAATTCACGCACTTTTTCTAGGTATTTTCGTGTTGTCGGTGATAATTGCTCCTCTGCTTGATCTAAATGAATAGCCTGTGACGCACAAATCATTTCTATTGCAATTACTCGAGCAGCATTATGGACAATTTGTCGAACTTGACGAGCTGATGTTGTTCCCATGCTTACATGATCCTCTTGGTTACCAGACGTTGGAATAGAATCCACACTTGAAGGATGTGCTAACACTTTATTTTCAGATACAATGGAAGCTGCTGTATATTGAGCAATCATTAAACCACATTCTATACCAGGATTTGTGGCTAAAAATGGTGGCAAGCCTTCATTCAATTGTGGATTTACCATTCGTTCTGTTCGGCGTTCAGAAATATTAGCCCACTCACACACACCAATTTTTAAGAAATCCATTGCTAAGGCAATTGGTTGACCATGGAAATGTCCCCCTGATAATACCTCCCCATTTTCTAAAACAATCGGATTATCTGTCGTTGCATTCATTTCTGTTTGCACACGATCTTGAGCGTAGAAGAATGATTGCCAGGAGGCACCGTGTACCTGTGGGATACAGCGCAATGAATAGGCATCCTGCATACGTATCTCACCCTGCTTTGTCACCCGTTTACTTCCATTTAGCCACTTACGGATTCTTCCACCTACCAGCTCTAATTCTGGATGTGGCCTTACTGCTAAAAGCGCTGGATCGAAAGCTGATGTGATCCCCTTTAAGGCCTCTAGTGTTAAACTTGCAGCCATATCCGCTGCTAGCCCTATGCGTTCAGCTTCGTTAACGGTTAAAACACCAATACCTGTCATTGCTTGAGTGCCATTCACAAGCGCTAGCCCTTCTTTCGCCTGTAGTCGAACAGGTGTTAATCCAGCTTTCTCTAATGCCTTACCGCCACTCAGTACCTCTCCATTAAACTCAGCCTTACCCTCACCTACAAGCACTAAAGCCAGATGCGATAATGGTGCTAAATCTCCACTGGCTCCTACTGAACCCTGAGACGGTACAATCGGATGCACACCCTTATTAATAAAATCCACTAATAGTTGGACTGTTTCCTGACGAATACCTGAAAAACCACGCGCTAAAGCATTGGCACGCAGAACCATCATTGCACGTACAACATCTGTTGGAAACGGTACACCAACACCTGTTGCATCTGAGCGCAATAAATTTAGCTGTAAATGCTCAATATCTTCCTCTTCAATTTTTATATTACTTAGTTTTCCAAATCCTGTATTAACACCATAAATCGTTTGCCCTTCAGCTAAACGTTTTTCAATACGCTCTCTACTTAAACGGATACGCTCCATACTTTCTGTAGATAGCGTTACCGTTGCATGACCTTTAACAATTTCCTCTATTTGCTTTCTAGTTAATGTATTGCCATCAAGCTCGATGATTGACTTCATATGACATCCCCCTATTCCCTTTATGGCTATGTAAAAATATTTTTAATCCATTAACTCTTTTCACTTTCACGCTGAAAACGATTTCTGCAAGAAGATTAATGGAGATTACTCTATTTACATTGTACTAACTACTTTTTTCAGAAAATAGAGAATTTTAATGCAAGAAACATGATTTTCTTCAGATTTTTATGTTATTTTTATGAATATAATCGTACTTTTTTACGAAACAAGATTATTTTACGAAAGGTTGATTGTGATGAGGCTGTTATTAATAGATAGAGATCCTGCTGAGCTTTCTGGTATTCGCTGGTTTTTACATACGTATTTTCCCGGAGATGTAACAATTGAAATGTGTACGATTATGTCTGAGGCACCTCAAAGCATCCAGCAATTCGAGCCTGACGCAATCCTATTGAATATTGATTTATTCCCAAATAATCGTTTAACTGCTCTAAATCATGTTTTTCAGAAATATTCTGGGGCGATCTTAGCAATAACTACAGAGCCCTTATTTAAAAATGCCTTAAAAGCCATTAATTTACAGGTGCAGCACCTTTTTGTAAAACCCATTGATTTAGAAGTATTAAAGCAAAAGCTTGCAACTCTCTCTCTTCGTACACCACAAGAATTTAATGCTGTTGAGGAGGCTACAGACGAATCCTTTTATTATCAGTTATTTATAGATAGTAAGCCTAGCTCCATAGAGACGGCTAGACATTTTACAATGATTGAGCCTGAGCATTCAGAAACATTAAGCAAGCTATTTAACTGGCTACAACAAACAGCAATTCACTATCATATGCAAGTCTACCCATTATCTGATAGTATTGTCTGCTTATTTCAAACAAATGATATAAAAATCGTGGAAAAGGATGTACGAACACTGTTAAAGGAATGGCGTTTAACAAGCAATAGCTCTTTAAATATTGGGATATATGATGGAGAACCTACAACTCTTAAGAATATGTATATCCTCACAAAGCGTGCCCTTCATCAAAGCTTTTACGAGGGGTTCGGGCATATTTTTTATGCAAGTAAACAATTTGAAACTCAGCCATTTGATCCTTTGTTAACACCAGAGGAGCAGCAATTACTAATTAGTAGTTTGGAGGAAGGCAATCTTGAAGCCGTTAAAACATTTTTATATCAGCTATCCAATGAAGGAATTTATTACGAGCAAGATGACTTACGTATTCATTTAACTAGTGTCTTAGCTCAAATTCGCCGCTTCATGCTGAAGTATAAATTGCATGAGAAAGCTGCTATTGAGCAAAATTACCGACAGCTTTTTCATTTAATTATCGAACATCCTATTTTTTATACCATACTAAATGGCATCATTTTATTTACACAAAGGCTTATTGAGCTGGCTCGTGAGGCACGAATGGAAAAAAGAACAGATTATGTAGAGCTGGCAATAGAAATTATCTATCAACAGTTTCAGGATAGCAGATTATCTTTACCCTTCGTTGCCCATAAATTAGGGATTAGTCCCAATTATTTAAGTACGATTTTTTCGAAGAAGCAAGGATTGCCCTTTAAGCGCTACCTACAACAGGCTCGAATTCATAATGCTACAAAAATGCTTGTGGAAACAGATTTTGCTATTAGCGAGATTGCACAATTAAATGGTTTTGAAGATCCAAATTATTTCATTAAAATTTTTAAACAGCAGATAGGCATGACACCCAATCGCTATCGAAAATCCTATTAATGAATTTTCATTTAGCATACCTTATTTTCAATTCTGTCTAAGAAAACAGTGATTTATTTACATTATATTTAATATACAAGCATTTTGATTCATCCCTATAATTCAGGAATGATATTTCAATAGAATGAGTTTGCTGGATGTTTTAATTGAGCACGATAGAGAAAAAATCAATGAAAAAGCTTTTATTTTCCCTTTCGTACTCCTAATAATGTTTTGAAAAGCACTGTTTTGGGTAGTGAAATTATGCATAATTCTACTTCTTTACACATATAATAATAGTTTATATCTTACAATAAAAATTCTTTAACGATAATTATTATAATGTACTAGCAATTCTAGTTTATATTTGTTATAGTTATTGATGAAGAGTTTGACTCACAATTTTTTTCAGGAGGTAAACTATTATGACAAACGCAAATGATCGTAGCCGTCGTTTTACAACAGCAGGTGGTGCTCCAGTAGTAAGTAACCATGACTCCATGTCAGCAGGTCCAAGAGGTCCTCTGTTACTTCAAGATGTATGGCTAGTTGAAAAATTAGCGAACTTCAACCGTGAAGTTATTCCTGAGCGTCGTATGCACGCAAAAGGTTCAGGTGCATTTGGTACTTTCACTGTAACGCATGATATTACTCAATATACAAAAGCAAAAATCTTCTCTGAGATTGGAAAGAAAACAGAAATGTTTGCACGCTTCTCTACAGTTGCAGGTGAACGCGGTGCAGCAGATGCTGAGCGAGATATTCGTGGCTTTGCCCTTAAATTTTATACAGAAGAAGGTAACTGGGATTTAGTTGGTAACAATACGCCTGTATTCTTCTTCCGCGACCCATTACACTTTACAGATTTAAATCACGTGGTAAAACGTGACCCACGTACAAATATGAAAAACTTAAACTCAAATTGGGATTTCTGGACTTCACTACCAGAGGCTCTTCACCAAGTCACAATAGTGATGTCTGACCGTGGTATTCCAGCTGGTTACCGCAATATGCATGGTTTTGGTTCTCATACGTATAGCTTTATCAATGCTGAAAATGAGCGTGTATGGGTAAAATTCCACTTCCGCACAGAGCAAGGTATTAAAAACTTAACAGGTGCTGAAGCAGAGGAAGTAGTTGGTAAAGATCGTGAATCGTCACAACGTGATCTATATGGTGCTATCGAGCAAGGTGACTTCCCTAAATGGAAAATGTACATTCAGGTAATGACTGAAGAACAAGCTCGTGAACTACCATATAATCCATTTGATTTAACAAAGGTATGGTATAAAAAAGATTTCCCATTAATTCCTGTAGGTGAATTCGAATTAAATAAAAACCCAGACAACTATTTTGCTGAGGTTGAGCAAGCAGCATTTGCACCGTCTAACATTGTTCCTGGAGTTAGCTTCTCTCCAGATAAAATGTTACAAGGCCGTATCTTTGCATATGCAGATGCACAACGCTATCGCTTAGGCGTGAACCACTATATGCTTCCTGTAAACGCACCAAAATGCCCATTCCGTACTTTCCATCGTGATGGCGCTATGCGTTTTGACGGCAACCTTGGTTCAACATTAGGCTATGAACCAAACAGCTATGGCGAATGGGAGCACAACTTAGACTATAAAGAGCCTGAATTACGTATTGATGGTAACGCAGGTATCCATGACTTCCGTGAAGATGATAACAACTACTTCGAGCAGCCAGGAAAACTATTCCGCCTAATGACTGCTGAAGAACAACAACGCCTATTCGAAAATACAGCAAATGATATGGCACCTGTTGAAGAGTTCATCAAACGTCGCCACATCCTTCACTGCTATTTAGCTGATCCAGCATATGGTGAGGGTGTAGCAAAAGCAATGGGTCTTTCATTAGAAGGTATGGATCTTACTAACCCATACGTAAAACAACCAACTAACGTTTAATTTTTCCATCTATTATTGATATCCAAATCCAACTTTAACTCCATGTGAGCAACATTTCACGTGGAGTTTTCTATTCAACGAAAAAGGTTTGTGCCTAAATAAACACAAACCTTTCATGACAATATTATTGATAAATCTGACTGCCTGCTTTCTTAAATTCCTCAGCCTTTTCCTGCATTCCTTGATGTATTGCCTCCGTCGTATTTACATCTTTTTCTTTTGCATAATTACGAATATCCTGGGAGATTCTCATACTACAGAACTTGGGCCCACACATTGAACAAAAGTGCGCAGTTTTTGCTCCCTCTGCTGGTAATGTTTCATCATGGTATTCAACTGCACGCTCTGGATCTAAAGAAAGGTTGAATTGATCGCGCCAGCGGAATTCGAAGCGTGCCTTTGAAAGCGCATCATCTCGCTGCTGTGCTCCAGGATGCCCCTTCGCTAAATCAGCCGCATGTGCAGCAATTTTATACGTAATCACCCCTACACGAACATCCTCTCGATTTGGTAAGCCCAGATGCTCTTTTGGTGTCACATAACATAGCATTGCCGTACCAAACCATCCAATCATTGCAGCACCAATAGCTGATGTAATATGGTCATAGCCTGGTGCAATATCTGTTGTCAGTGGTCCTAAAGTATAGAAAGGAGCCTCCTTACACACCTCTAACTGCTTGTCCATATTTTCTTTAATTAAATGCATTGGCACGTGTCCTGGTCCCTCCACCATCACCTGTACATCATGCTTCCATGCAATCTGTGTTAATTCACCTAACGTTTCAAGCTCTGCAAACTGAGCCTCATCATTGGCATCTGCAATCGATCCAGGACGTAAACCATCCCCTAATGAAAAGGCAACATCATATGTTTTCATGATTTCACAGATTTCTTCAAAATGTGTATATAAAAAATTCTCTTGATGATGATATAAGCACCACTGTGCCATAATTGAACCTCCACGTGACACAATGCCTGTCACACGATTAGCTGTTAATGGCACATAACGTAATAGTACACCCGCATGAATCGTAAAATAATCAACACCCTGCTCTGCTTGCTCAATTAACGTATCACGATACACCTCCCACGTTAAATCCTCAGCCACACCATTTACCTTTTCAAGCGCTTGATAAATTGGCACTGTTCCAACTGGCACCGCGGCATTACGGATAATCCATTCACGTGTGGTATGAATGTGCTTTCCAGTCGATAAATCCATAATATTATCAGCGCCCCAGCGTGTTGCCCATGTCATTTTCTCTACCTCTTCTGCAATAGAAGATGATACTGCTGAATTCCCAATATTGGCATTAATTTTCACATGAAAATTACGTCCTATAATCATTGGCTCAGCCTCAGGATGATTAATATTAGAAGGCATAATTGCACGCCCAGCTGCAATTTCAGAGCGAACAAATTCAGGGTCCATATTTTCGCGAATAGCTACAAACTCCATTTCCGGAGTAATTACTCCTTTTCGTGCATAATGAAGCTGTGTTACATTTCTATCTTTTTTTGCACGTAGAGGTTTTCTAGATAAATCAGGAAATATATTTTCTTTTATACGTGGATCATCAGCTATGCGGAAACCATTATCCTCTGGTTTAATAGTACGCCCGACATACTCCTCCACGTCTCCTCGTTCTCTAATCCATTCACTTCGCAACGCTGGTAAGCCCTTCGTAATATCTACCTTATAGGCAGGGTCAGTATATGGACCGCTCGTATCATACACATGAACTGGTGCATTTTCCTCTTCTCCAAAGCTTCCTGTCGTTGGACTTAATGCAATTTCACGCATCGGCACTAAAATATCTGGTCTTGATCCCTCTACATAAACCTTTTTGCTCCCCTCAAAGCTCGACATAATGGTAATGTTCTTTTCGCTAACTGTTGTCATGACCTACTTCTCTCCCTTATAGAAAATTCATACAAGGACCGAATCTAGCTCACCCCAAAAAATAAAAAGCCGAATCCAAAAATTTTTGGATCCGGCTATGATTGTATAAGGTATAATTATCGCATTGTAAAGAGCTCGCAATAATTTCTTAACTTTCCCACGCTGGTATGAGCCAGATCAGGTCCAAAGGGTCAAGAAACCTCTATGCGTTTCCCTCTCAGCCTGACTCATCAGACTCCCCTAGTTAATGCTATTAAGTTTGATGCTAGTGTAACAGATATTGCTAAGAGATGGAAGCTTCATCACTATTTTTCCTTTAGAGTTTATATTTTTGCTTCATAAACTCTAAACGCTTTACCTGCTCCGTTAATTCATGAATCGTTCTACTTAGCTGACTCAATGATGATTCTTGCAACTTTGATGCATCGGCTACTTCTTTTGTTTCCAACAAGACAGCCTCGGATGCCTCATTCGTTTGCTCTAATGCCGATAAAACGACGTTCGTGTTTTTGGACATTGTGTTTGTAACCTCAAAAACATTTTGAACATCTTCCTCAACTACTTTTACTGCTTCAAACAAATGATCCAGCTCATTACTAATGGCCATCACTAAATGAGCTCCTTCTTTAACTTCAACAGTACTATGGTCCATTTCTTTTAACACAGTCTCTGTTACTATTTTAAATTCATATATATGCTGACGAATATCCTCAGCTGACAACTTCGTCATCTCGGCCAGCTTTTTCACCTCTTCCGCGACAATAGCAAAGCCTTTACCATGCTCACCTGCTCTCGCTGCCTCAATCGCCGCGTTTAATGCCAATAAATTTGTTTGATCGGCAATATTTTGAATAACACTTATCATTTCTTCGATTGTACTATATCTTTCACCAAGAACATTCACATTATTTGCCGTATGAGTTACCAAATCTGCCACGTCATTCATACGATTCGTAATCATTGCCGCTTCTGATTGACTTTGCTTTACAAGATCGGCTGTATTGGAGGAGCTTTTCATAACGGAAGAAACAGATGCTGAAATCTGCATAATTCCTGACGTCATCTCTTCGATTGTTTTAAAGGAATGTGTCGCTAGATCTCTTTGTCGATCTACACTCTCCTCTATCCCTCCTGCACTTTCAATGAGCTTGTTACTTGAGTGCTGCACATTATTCCCTACCTCCTGTAAACTATCAGTTGCCTTAGAAATATCTGTGCCAATCCCCGATAGATTAGAGATAATTTGATGCATAGATTGCATCATTTCTTTAAATTTGCTACTAAAATCTGAAATATCATCATTTGACTCAAAGCTTATTTCATCCAATATATGTTGAGTTTCTGCCATATTTCCATCTGTAAAGGCTATTGTTGCTCGTTTCATGATAAATATCGGCTTCAGTGATTTTCGCATATACAAATACAATGTCGTCATCATAACGACACTCAATAAAATGACTATGCCTAAAAGAATAGGCAAGTACTTCGATACAGCAGATTTTTGAATGCCGTAAATAATGGAGCTCTCAATATCTAATCCAACATATGCAACAATTTCACCATTTTCTGCTCTGACAGGTGCATAAGCAGAAATAAAATCTCCCCACCCCTCTACAGAAACAAACTCACTAAAGCCATCCTCATTATTAGAAATTGTTTTTACAACACTTTCATACGGTATATCCTCCATAATATCTCCAATTTGGTAGGTTTCCTCACTATTTAAATCTCCTGCATCCACCAGCACCATTGATTGTTTACCATCAGGTGTTCCCTTGAACACATAGATATACGTTACATAATTGGTTTTCAGTATTGTTGTCAGCTCCTTCTGTAAATCAAGATACAGTGAACGGTTATCTGGATTTGTAACTAGCTGCTCATACCTCTCTGAATCAAGCTGTCCCACAACATTTCTTGCTAAAATCATACTATTCTCTTTTAATGCCAACTCCACTATGTTTTTTGTACTCTTATAGACAATAAGCCCAAGAGCAACACTAAAAGCAACCATAATAACTATTAATAAGATGATGAATTTCTTCCATAACTCTATTCCTTTACGCAAAGCTATGAACGCCCCTTTCAATATTATGATTAAACACCTATTTACCCTATGTATATATTAAAAATTACAATAACTAACAAACTTCCTTATATTTTCTAATTATTTTCTTCATTTTACTTTTTGAGCATAAAAAAAAGCAATAAGCCATAAGCCTATTCCTTTTTTTACGTCATATGTTATGAAAGAAATAATAGTTCTGCTAGATAAATAACAATTGTTACTGTAATACAGCTCACTATTGTTGAAAATAAAACAGTTTGAGCAGCTGTTGCTGATTCGATATCATACTCTAATGCTAAACTAGAGCTATTTCGGGATGTTGGAAAAGCACTAGCGATAAATAATGATTGTGCCACTACCCCGTCTAAGCCGAGTAAATAAATAATGAGTAAAGCAACTGCTGGTCCTAAAATTAGTCGTGTAAAACAGCTAATAATGACGGTTTTATTAAACATGGATTTAATTTCAAGTTGTGATAGTTGGGCACCTAACGTGATTAATGCCACAGCAATAAAACCTTCTGCCACATGATCTATTGGAATTTTAATAAATTGTGGCACTGCAATATCAAAATAATTCATCGCTACCCCTATAATAAGGGCATGAATAATAGGCATCTTAAGGAAATCCTTTACAATAGATATACCTGATTTTGTAGAGGAAATTAAGTTGTATAAGCCATATGTATAGGTAGTCATATTTTGGAATATCACAAGAATAACCTGTATCGCTACGCCGATTGGCTGTGTCACGAATATCATTTGCGCAACAGGAATCCCATAGTTTCCTGAATTAATAAGGACGACACTATTTTTAAACACTGCAGCCTCTGTTTTAACTAAACCAAGTCCTTTCGCTAAAAAATGGCTTAGCACCATTTGACTGCCGATAAAAAGTACAATAAATATCGCAACTTCTCCAAGCACAGAGAGCTCCACGCTTGTTTCATATAAATTAACAAAAACAGCAGCTGGCATGAAGCAATAGGTAATAAGCTGAGAGAGCGCTTTTAGATTGAAGCAAAATTTCTTTTGCAACATCGCGCCAAGCACAAGAAGCACTAAGATAGGAGCAACGATCTGAAAGAAAATCATACCGAGATACATCATAATGTGCCCTCCTTTCCTTTCCTATAGTAGTGCTGTTTTTTCGCCAGGTCAATCTGTTCAAAAGAGAGAATAGCTTAGAGCCAGCCTTTCCCAATAAAAAAGAACTGCCCTAGGTAACACTCAATACCTCTTAGGCAGTCCTTCATGATTAAGCTAGTTTAAATTGATTAACAACCTCTTGTAATTCCTTTGAAATCTCATTCATATTATTGATGGATTCTGCCACCTTTTGCAGCTCCGCTTGTTGATCGATAGCAGAAGCACTCACCTGTTCCGCTGATGCAGCTGTCTCCTCTGAAATAGCAGAGATACTTTGGATTGCCATAATTGCTTGATTTTTATGCTCCAGCATATACGACAGCTTATCCATTAGCTTATTGATCGAAGAAGCGATAGAGCGTGACAGCTCACTGTTATCTTTAAATGCTACCTCTGTCCCTTGTACAGACTCATTTTGTGACTGCATAAGTCCTGCATTTGAAGCAATAACAGCAACGGTTTGCTGAGAGTTTGCAAGTATACTATCCACTGTTTGCTTAATTATATCTGTTTCATTTTTTGATTGCTCTGCTAGCTTTCGCACTTCCTCTGCAACAACTGCAAAGCCTTTGCCATGCTCGCCAGCACGAGCCGCTTCTATACTTGCATTTAAAGCTAATAAATTCGTTTGCTCCGTAATACCTTGAATAGATGCGATTATCTGATTAATATTGGCGATATTAGATGCCAGAGACTCCATTTGCTGCTGAATACGACCATTCATGGCATTTGTCTCTGCGTTACGGTCACGTAAGCTTTCAACCTCTTGCATGCCTTTGTCAGTAGTAAGTCTCGTTTTATTTGATAACTCATCCATTTCATTCGATAAAGCGGTAATAGCATCAATTTGATCGGATAAATCAATCATTCGATAGTTTGTCTCTTCTGTATCCTCCGATTGCTTAGACGCCCCTTGAGCAATTTCATTAATAGCTACAGATACCTCTTGACTTGAAGCCACTATTTCATTAAATGCCTCATGAACATGATTGGATGATTGATTCAGTAGTGTTGTAGAATTTAGCACTGTTTTTATGGCACTATTTGTTTGATCCAACATATTATTATAAGCCAGTGCAACAGCACCAATCTCATCAGCTTTAATATATTTCTCATCCACTCTTTGTGTTAAATCACCATCAGCTGCTGTTTCAATAGATGCACGTAAAAACTTTAATGGCTTTAATTGTCTATAAATAAATAGTGCACTAGCAGCAGACATCAAAACCACTATAATAATAGATGCAGCAATTGTAAAAATAAACACCTGATTATAGGTCTCTAAAATTTTTGATTTAGGTAGCACCACTTGGACAGTCCATGTTTCATCAATTCCCTCTAATACCATTGGAGAAAAAACATTAAAAGAATTTTCTTTCAATTCATCAGAGTCCATATACATGCTTTTTACTTCACCATTATCCATCGTTTGTTTAATGCTTGTCCAATCCAAATGATCCTGCATATTTAATCCATCTAATGTAGCACCAAGGCTATTCGCCGTTAAAATACCTTTATTTGTAATAATCGCCGCATAACCACCATCTGGCTTGACCGACTCTGTCAATCCATTTAAATAATCGATGGATAAATCAGCTGTCATTATGCCGAAAAATTTCCCTGAAGCATTCACTAATGGAACAGAAATAGTTGTCATTAGGACTGTCTTTCCATTCACATTATAATCATAGGGCTCTGTTAGAACTGATCGTCCTTCGTCTTTTGGTACCCAATACCATTCGGACACACTTTTATCATCAATCCCTTCAATAGCAGCAGCAGTAATACCGCCGCCATCCTTACTTAAGTAAGGTATAAAGCGATTTTTTGAATCAGTTAATGCAGCATATGTAGATGAATCTATTTTCATAGTATTCTGTTCTAATAAAGTCGTAAGAGCTATCGGTTTTACGTTTGCAATATTTTGCTCTAAAATAACGCCTACCCCAAGCAGATCATCATTATTCACTAAATTGGTTTCCATGATATCTAAAATAGCGTGTGCGGAAACCTCACCTTTCTTTTCCATACTTTCAACAATACGTTTCGTTGTAAGTAAAGTAGTATTGGCTTTCTTAAAGCGCTCACTCATTTTTGCTGCAGAAAATTCAGCAGTTTCAAGCGTTGCATTTTCTGCATCATCAACACTCTGATTTTTTAAAATAATGCCTGTTATCATCGTATAAGCAAAAAATAATAGTAAAAATATTCCTATTATTAGAGAAGATAGCTTTAAAGCAATACTTCTAGATTTTTTCATCACAACACCCCTCTTTTATACATAATAATAATGGATGGAACATTGTATCACAACAATAGATTTATCGAATAAAGTAGAATTTTACATATTTATAGAGAAATATTAGGATTTTATCACAAAAAACAAGAAAGATAAAAAAAGGACTATTGGTTTATTTACATATCAAACCTAGTAAAACATGCCCTTTGGATACTAAATTATTGAAATATATGATATATTAGCTACTAAATACGATGATTGGAGTGACCAAAATGAAAAATAAAGCGTTATCAACTTTTATGGCAACGGCTCTTACAGCAACTTTAGTATTGCCTGTAGCGCCTGTAAACGCTGCTTCTAGTGATTCATCTGTAAACCAGTCAATTCAAATTGGGGAACGATTGGCTGCTACTAAAACAAAGGTGCCAGCAGGAGATGCAGTTACCATTACTAATATTACAAAAGATAAAGTACGTACTTCTAACGGACAATATAATATTAGTGACTCTCTTAAATCACTCTTTAAAACTGCAAATAGCACGGCATTAACAAATGCGCAAGCTACAATTGTCGTAAAAAAGGGTGAAATTACTAGCGTGACATCACTAACATTGAAAAAAGCTGGCACTAACAAAAAGACGGTATATTTTGATGGTGGAGACGCGAAGATTGAAGGAAGCCTTACTGTCGATGCAGATTATGTGAAGGTTGAAAATGTCGCTATCGAGGATGAGCTGATTGTTACAAGTCGTGTAAAAAAATCATTCTCACTCGATAAAGTAACAATTGGGGATGAAATTACCTTTAAACCTCTTACAGCAAGAAAAATTAATTGGCTCAATGTTTCTCTAAATGACGTTAAATCAGCAACACTAAACGTAGAACGTACAAAAGTGGATGTGTCCTCTAATCAAACAATTTCAACTATCAAAGTCGTTGATAAAGTGGCTGCATTTGAGGTTTCATCGAATGTTGACAAACTAATCATCGATGTTGAGAAAGATTTTAGCCTTTATGGGGAAGGTAAAATTGAGCAGATAACGGTTAATGGCGGTGCAAAGGTAGCATTAGATTCAGGACATATTGTTACTAAAGTACAGGTAGATGATAACAAAGCTTCTGTAACATTGCCTATAGCAAATAAAACTGAATTAAATAAATTGCTAACTGCCCTTCCATATGTTGCTGTGTCTGTTTATGGAAATGACGTTTTAACAACTGAAAAGTGGACAACACAGACGGATCGCAAAGCATTTGAAACCGCCGTTACAAATGCTAGAGCAGTAGCTAATAATGCGAGTGCTTCACACGAGCAAGTGAATAATGCTCTTACACAATACAAAACTGCATTAGCAAACTATCAAGCTGTGCAGAAAAATGGAACGAAGTATGGGTATGGAAATGGTGATAAAACATCATTACAAAATCTAATCAATTCTGTTCAGTATGTTACAGTTTCTTGGGATGGTAATAACATATATAACACGCCTTGGACAACCCAAGCAGAGAGAAATGCAATGGAGTCAGCCGTTTCATCTGCACAAGCAGTGGTAAATAATTATTACGCTACTCAAAACGATATTTCCAATGCCATCTATAATTTAAATAATGCTATTACGACTTACACAAATGCTCAAAGAAATAGGACTGCTGGATACGGTACAGATAAAACATCATTACAAGCACTAATCAATTCTGTTCAGTATGTTACAGTTTCTTGGGAAGGTAATAACATATATAACACACCTTGGACAACCCAAGCAGAGAAGAATGCAATGGAGTCAGCAGTTTCATCTGCTCAAGCAGTGGTGAATAATTATTACGCTACTCAAAACGAAATTTCCAATGCAATCTATAATTTAAATAGCGCTATTACGACTTACACAAATGCTCAAAGAAATAGGACGAATGGATATTATGGAGATAAAGCATCATTACAGGCTCTTATCAATTCTGTTCAGTATGTAGCTGTTTATAATAATGGATATTATTCAAAACCTTGGACATATCAAAATGAACAAGATGCATTGGTATCTGCTGTAGCATCTGCTCAGGCAGTGGTAAATAATAACTATTCTAATTATATTGATATTCAAAATGCAACTAACCGTTTGACGGATGCTATTTCCACTTACAAAAGTGCTTATAAGTATTGGTAATATTAAAAGATAAGATCTATGTTCTACCTTTAGATTTACTTAAAATGAAAGGGACTCCAACAAAACAGAGTCCCTTTCAACTTCAATTCAACACATCAACCTGTGAAATCATACTGATCTTTCTCCAATTTCTATACCATCCTTCAATTTCCATACTTGGCTCTACTGCTAATTGCTCTTGCAGCATTTTTTTAAGTTGCCCATATTGCTCTTCTACGGCAGCGGCATTATTGAGCAAATCATATAGCTTCATTAAGGTGAAATAGCTTTCTTCTTCATCTGGAGAGATTATTTGGATCCTCTCCTGTACTCTCACTGCTGCAGCATATTGTTTGTTACTTATATAAAATTCACTTAATTGCTGTGCGTGGCGCAACCATAATCGTCTGAGCCGTTCCCTTTCTCCCTCAGACCAAAGATAATCGCTATCCCCTAAATAATCTCCTGTATAGGCTTGGGACACCCATTCATGTTTATCTGCTGTATTTTCTTGTAGAGGGGGTAAAGCTTTTAAATGATCCAACCATTGTTCTACATCAATTACTACATTTTCCACCAGTAATTTATAACCCGAATTTAACAATGGGCTTGATATTTGAACGCCCTCTAATCCATAATTTTTTAATGTTTGACGGATGGTATAAATAGCTGTATAAAGTTGCTTGGACGCTTTATCCATATCCGATTCTGGCCAAAATAGCTCTAATATAGTATCACGATAAATTATTTCATTGCGATTGCTAAGCATATAAGCGAATAGCTCTTTTGCTTTCGATGTCCGCCATTTCATTAATTGCACCTTACCTTCAGGTGTAATAACTTTAATGCCGCCCAGCAGCTGAATCATCTTTTGCTTCGTTGCCATTTGCTGATTATTTTCGATTACCCTTTGGAGCCGTTCTAATGTTTTTTGCAAGCGTATTTCTTGCACAGGCTTTAATAGATAGTCTATTGCATGCAAATTAAAAGCATCTATAGCATATTTGTCATAACCCGTAGTAAAGACAATCTCAACATTTGGCAATAGCTCTTGTAGCTTTTCTCCTAATGCAAGACCATCCATATCTGGCATGACAATATCTAGAAATGCAACATCAGGTCGCAGCGCTTGTATTTGAGCAATGACTTCTAGAGAGTCTGTATATTCCCCAACTATATCAATTTTCGGGACTTTACTCTTTTCAAGTAAGGTTTTCAGTCTCGTTAATGGTAAATGTTCATCATCTACTAACACGATCCTCATGACATCTCCTCCTTAAAAACTAGTCATAGTATTAATATCGTTATATTTATGAAAAAATTGATAGAAAATCCGTTACTTTTGAAGGGGTTTTAAACGTTTTGTCGAAATTAATTCTTTATGATGAAGAAGAAAATACTCTCAAAAAATTTAATGATTTTTCTAATTGCTGGTATATTCTTTTGCTTACTTACTTTACTCCGTTTTGCTTGGTTTGATTTCACAAATGTTCCGGATAGAGTCTCTGCAAAACAAGGAACCGTTGATTTAAGAGCTATCGATACAAGCTATGATTTTAAAATTAAACTACAAGGAGAATGGGCGTTATATCCAGATACTTTACTCGCATCAGAAAAATCATCTGTACATGATGAACAAAAAGTTTATTCCAACCAACCCGAGTCCTGGAATAAATACTTTAAAGAGCTTAGTGATGGCCAATATGGTTCTTATCGCTTAATCATTCTAAAACAACACAATGCACCTCAGATGTATGGTATGACAATACCTGAAGGTTTAGCACCTTACGAACTGTATGTAAATGGGCAACTAATTGGTGGACTAGGCAATCTGAAATCAGACAATGAACGAACTGCCCCGATTAGTAGACCTGTTACCTACTATTTTACCCTAGACTCGAATGAAAGTGAGATTATTATACAGGGCGTTCAAACAAATCGTTATTCACAGGGTGGATTTACAAAAGAGGTTATTTTGGGTGATTTGCACTCAATGGAAAAATCAAAGTTCTTTTCCTTCGCTACTCAAATAGCTGTATGTCTAGTTTTTTTATTTTATCTTCTCTTTGCTGTTTTACTTGTTGGAATCGGTATTCGAAGTAAATCACTCATCTATTTTGCCATGATTATTATCTTTACTTGTATAACTGTACTCGTTTCAAGTAACAAAATTATTTATAATTACTTACCCATTAACTGGATTTGGGCAAATAAACTATTTTATTTTTCCTATATTATTAATATGTTATTTTTCGTGTTATTTCTACGAGAATTAGTGAAGGAATATTCAAAACCACCAAAAATATTAAATGTTGTTCCAATACTATGTATAACTTATTTAGTATTTATCATCCTATCCCCAATCGAGTATATCTTTAAAACCAAAATTATTTTCACAACAATCTTTATTGTTTCTCCTATTATTATAACTGTTTTCATACTTTATATAGTAATAAAAGGACAAAAAGGAATCGTATTTTTATTATTAACAGGTACCGCTGTTGCTGGTAATTCACTATTTTTTTCAATAAGGCAGAATACTACCTTACCTTACAGTCATTATCCATTTGATCTCTTGATCGCTATCACAGCATTATCAGCTTATTGGTTTACACGTTACTTCCAAACAACGCTGCAAACCGAAAAGCTTTCTGTTAAGCTCCAAAAGGAAATAGATACAAAGGATGATTTTCTGGCAAATACTTCACATGAGCTTCGCAATCCGCTTCATGGCATGATGAGTATTGCCCAAACACTATTGGTGAAGCAAAATTCTGATCTTCCCGAAAAAAATAATGATGATGTAAAGCTACTTCTAACAATTGGCAATCATATGTCCTACATGCTGGATGATTTACTCGATTTAGTGCAATTAAAAGAGAAAACACTCCGTCTTCATCCAAAGGCCATTAATGTGCATAATCTAGCAAGTGGCGTAAGTAATATATTCCTTTTTATGCTAAAAGGAAAGCCTATAGAGCTTATTATTAAAATGTCAAAAGATTTACCGCCTGTCTTAGCGGACGAAACTCGGCTTATTCAGATTTTCACCAATTTAATTCATAACGCTATTAAATTTACAGAAAAGGGATCTATTACTATAGATGCTGAATTGGTCGGTAAAAAAATGTATATTTCAGTTACAGATACGGGAATCGGTATTGAAAAAGACATACAGGAAAGAATATTTGAACCATATGAGCAAGCGGATTCCAGCATGACATCTATTGGAGGTGGGCTTGGTCTAGGCTTAAGTATTTGCCATGAGCTAGTAACCCTTCATGGAGGAAAAATGTCATTGTCGTCCACTGTTGGCAAAGGCTCTACCTTTACTTTCTCATTACCAATAACGAATGAACAAGTGGACAATGATACGAAAATAAACGTTGACAACGATGCTTCTCTTTCTAAATATGCCTCCTTACTAAGTAGTCTCTCAAAATTTGAAGACGAAATAGCAGCGGTTACTGAAAAAGAAACGCTAGTGACTAGCCATTCGAGAATTTTAATTGTTGATGATGATGCAGTAAACCTGCAGGTACTTGCCAATGCGCTTTCTACGGAGGCTTATGATATTGAAACGGCAATAAGTGGGTCCGAAGCGCTGGAAAAGCTACAGAATAATAGCTTTGATTTGGTCATTTCCGATATTATGATGCCGCATATGTCAGGCTATGAATTGGCGAAGAAAATTCGTGAACAATTCTCCATTTCTGAATTACCCATCTTGTTCCTAACAGCACGTCAGCAAAGAGTGGATATACAGCTCGCCTTTTTAAGTGGAGCGAATGACTATGTCAAAAAACCAATGGAATATGTGGAGCTTAAGTCAAGGGTCCATGCACTCGTTCGCGTAAAGCAGTCGTGTGAGGAACGCCTACGAATCGAGGCAGCTTGGCTACAGGCACAAATTCAGCCCCACTTTTTCTTTAATACACTGAGCTCGATTATTTCGTTGCATGGCGTGGATAATGAGCAAATGGAGAAGCTATTATTAGCATTTAGTGATTATTTACAAATGAGCTTCGATTTCCAAAATGTCGATTTGGCCGTACCTATTGACTATGAATTAAAGCTTGTGCGCTCTTATCTAGCCATTGAGCAAATTCGCTTTGGGGATAGAATTCAGGTTATTTGGGATATACCAGAGAATATGGAGCTGTCGGTTCCCCCTCTATCCATTCAAACACTCGTGGAGAATGCTATCCAGCATGGTATTTTACCAAAACGCGGAGGCGGAAACGTGACAATTCGCATTACAGAGGTAGAGCAATATTATACTATAGCCATTTCCGATAATGGCGTTGGCTTTGATAATACCATACCGCAAAAGAAAACAAGCGTTGGTCTTGTCAATACACAACAACGCCTAAAACAATTATTTAATGCAGAACTAACTATAGAAAGTGCAGTTGGACAAGGCACAACCATCTCATTCCCAATTCCTAAAAAATAAGGATAGAGCGAAGTCTGCTCTATCCTTCAGTTTTGAAGGGCTATCCGTCAGTTTGGAGGTTCTATCCATCACTTTTAAACTACTATCCATCAGTTCGGTCATTTTATCCGTTTCACAAACAAAACAACAGGCATAGATTTTTACTGCCTGTTGATTTTATGTTATACAAGCAATATCGCTGCTGTATAGACCTTAAAATCATCTAAATGATTCTCGATGATTGCTTGAAGTATATTTAATTCAATTGTTTGATAATCATGTACAGCAATATTGCGAAATCCAACCATATTCATTAAGGTTTTTGCTAATGCATGATTTATAATATTATTTTCCTCGAGCAACTTAAATGCTTCTCGACTTGTTTTAGGCAAACCTAGCTTTAAATCACTAACAATATGCATGGCCAAATCAATACTAGCTTCACATGCTCGTTGAATATTTAAAATAATACTATCCTGCTTGGTAAAATCCATTAAATTTTCAGGATTATCGCCGTACACTTCCCTAACACGATTCACACATCGTTCGATTGTTGCGACTTTATTTAAAACAACATCATTATTCACCATAGACACTACCTCTTTCTTCAATTGCCTTTAGAATTTCCGCACGTTGTTCATTTAATGTCACATACATTGATAATGCCTTCATACGTTCTTTAACAAAGGTGTTTTCATCTTTGCAATCAATGACATTACCACTTGAAAAAATTTGTGCTGCGAACACTGTATCAACCGTTTTAATATCAACTAAATCAACATCTACATTACAAGACTGTGCAATTTCACCTGCTAATATAAAACGTTCATAAGCCGAAAGCTGTTTTTCTGCAAAATACGCAATATCTAAATCACTATCTTCCCGTGCCGACCCCTGCGCATACGAACCAAAAACAATAACAAAGGCCGGATTAACAGCTAATGCTAGCTTTTCTACAACTACTTTCTCCCAGTTTTGCTGCAAATCAAACACCTCCATTCGTTAGAATCATTATAACAAACTCTACCCTATGTTTAAGGGCTCTATTCGTTTAAATAAAAACAACTGGCAATAGATCCTTACATAATTTTAGCAAGGAGAAAAGCCCAATGTAGAGAACTATTTATCTTCCACATTGAGCTTTTTAAAGTATTATCGTTATAACTTAAATCCTAAAAAATTATTGTACCATCACTGTTACATCTGCTTCAGCTGCAGTTGTTGTAAATGTTAAACTTGCTCCTTAACGAGAATTAAGGCATTGACAGGCCACCTTCTAATATAGCCTTCATTTTACTTCTATCATTATTGATTAATGAAACCTTCACTCTATTAAATTCGTACCAAACCTTGTCATCTAATGTTGGTGTTATAAATTTTGATTGATCGACTGTCCAAGTAACAGATGTTCCTGCAGAAATTACTGAAGCTTTCACTCATTTTGTTGCTATAACACGTGTATCAATTTTTTGTAATAGTCATTGTTTTTGACGTATGTTTTAATTGGTTATTTGCTAAATCTGTAATTTCAGATATAAATAAATCTTTTAGTGCAATTGTCGATTGATTTGGAACTCCACCTGATCTAAATGATGAATGTGATACTTCAATTCGAAGTATATTACTTGGCAACGAATTCGGAATTTCTGGAACTGTAATTCTTGAGCCTACAGTTGCCGCATCTTCATTCGAGTTGTAAGTTACAATTTCAAATGTTGATTTCAGAATGTTAGACGAATTGTTGTCTAACCCAAGCATAGCATCTACTTGTGGGAAATAGATTTGATGCCCATCAGTAGTATCAGTTGTATATCTGTCTTTAAAATTATTACTAGTATCTACAATGACTTTTTCACTGTATGTCAAGGTCATTATATCACCTAATTCACTCCACAAATCATCATTAATGGACACAGCAATAAGAATTGGATTGGCCTTGTCTACTGACAATTTTGAATCAGTACCTAGTAGGTTTCCAGCAACATCACTTAATGTTCCCTCAGTATATGTTAGAGTAGGTGTCTGATCTGTATCGAAAACTTCTCCTTCATCAAATGTAATGTAGATTTCATCATCATCTGCTGTGCTTCCTGTATTAAATCCTAAATTGCTGTATCCAGCGATAACGAAATCTTTTACATCAACCGTAGAATCTTTAATACTTTCACTAAGTGTAAT
Organism: Lysinibacillus sp. GW821-FHT14F06; assembly: GCF_058803665.1. NCBI lineage: Bacteria > Bacillati > Bacillota > Bacilli > Caryophanales > Bacillaceae > Lysinibacillus > Lysinibacillus sp. GW821-FHT14F06. The sequence goes on along the minus strand of NZ_JBXAPF010000023.1, from coordinate 49,189 downwards.
CTTCAATCCATCTAGTTTGCCGTTAGAATCTGAATCTACTGTTTCTACTTTTACAATCGTAGGCACTTTATTCTCTTTGATAATTACTTGGAACGTTTTTGTTTTGGTCATACCATTCTGGATAATGGTTGCCGTTAATGTTACCTCATCATCTATATCATCATTCGCACTTCTCGTTACTGTACCGTCCTGAGCAATTGTTGCCCCATTAACTGTATCTGCTGACCATGTTACTGCTAGATCATCCATGATAGTTGGTAAATTCAAATCCGTTGTTACTTCTTGCAATGAAGGGTTCGCTTTTTTAATCAATGCCTCATCAATTTGAGCTAATGCCGCATTGATTTTATTTAGCGCATCCAAATCATATTCATATGGTGCTTTTCGTTTTCCATTAGCAGAGCCATCAATATCAAATATCGTACCTGTTGAGACATTTTGAGATGCATACTTATCATTATTTCCAACACCAAAACCATTTGCATTTGGAGCAACAACTTTAATTGTGCTTGTACCTTCTATTGTTAAATTTGAGCTATTCCCTAAATGAATACCATGTACTGTACGTGTATAAGAAGCATTTGCCTCCACGCCTACTGAGCCATCTGTAATGGAAACTGTAGTACCTTCGCCACCTTTAATGCCGTATGCTCCAACATCTCCTGCTTTCGAATTTGAAGAAATAGTGGAATTAACAACTGTAATATTAGCATTCTCGCCATCTGCACGTATACCATATGCAGACATTGAATTATCGCCACCTTGTGAATATTGGACAGCAATATTTGAATCCTTGATAGCAAGTTGCGCATTGTCCTTTGACAATATAATACCTGCAAAACCAAATCCACCAGTATCAATCCCTTTTACATCAACATTGTCTAGTGTGAGCTTTGTTTCTCCAGCTAACTTAATTGAACCTCTAGCAAGTGCAGTCTGAGCACCATTCTGATTACCTGATACTTTTAGATTTTTTAATTGCACCTCATCTTTTGTAGCAGTAACGGCTACTCCACTAGTCAGTTCTAGTTTGTCTTTCCCATCAATGATAACTGGATGAGCTAAAGTTTGTGTTGCACTTACAATAATAGGGGCTGCAACAGTATCTGCCACTTTCACTGTTTTTACATAACCATTTTGTACATAGGAACTATTTACACCAGCTGTAAATTCTGTAGCACTAATAATATTTAGCACTGGTGCCGTATTAACTGAAATACTTTCACCATTTGCAAATGTTACCTTTTCTGTCTTACCATTTCGAGTTACATTAATAGATTTTAATGTAAATAAACCTGATGCGATTGTACCTGTCGCTACATCTTCATCACCATAAGTAACAGTAGCATCCGTTATTGGTTGACCATTACGTGAGAAGGTAATTGTATTTGGAACCTGTTCAGCAGCTTCACTCACAATCTTACCTGAGTTATCATAATAGAATTCACCTGTTACATTTGGTGTAACAATTGTATATTCATAGGGTGCAAGCTGTAATTGCACTGTATTTGTACCACTTTCTGTACCATTTTTATCTATCACTTTGCCTGCTTGTAATGTAATATCATTATTTACCTTTAGGGTAGCGCCCGTACCAACTACCATCGTTAAAGTTGTGCCATCCTCAGACCAAGAGCCTTCGTTTGTTACACCAAAGATGCCATCTACTCCGAACAATGATGCATCAATACCATCCATATTTATATTATCTGTAATACCAACTCGCTCACTAAATTTTAATATGATACGGTCGCCAGTGGATGTGTCGCCATCACCATCGTTATCCTGTAGTGTAGCACTTATCAAATATGGCTTTTTCATTTCTAAAATAGTAGTGTCGATTTCCTCTGCTTTTGTTGCTGCACCGTTTGTTGCTGTTACATGTAATTTTACCTTGTCATTGTTATCATCTGCATCATCACGTGTTACATTGCCTGTTGCAAGGTCGATATCGCCATTATGGTTACCGATTTTTTCTACAGATTGCCATGTAAAGCTTGTACCATTAGGACCTGTTGTTATTAATTCAAGCGGTGTAGATACTTTTTCTAAGCTTTCATTATCCTTTTTAATCAAATATGGTAGTAAAGCTGTGTCCACTACTAGTTTTAGCTCTTCCTCTGTTAAGCTACCACCTTTAGCTGTAATGGCATCTTTCACAGCCTTTGTTACATCTGTTACATTTTCTGGCGTAATACCTTTGATATCAATGGCTTTATAAATTTCTACTAATTCTGCTGGGGCTGGTGTAGGCTTCGCTGTTAATTTATATTGTGCTACTTCAATTGGCCGTTTAATTTTTTGCGTAATTTTACCATTCGCATCTACTGTCACTAGAATCTGTGCTTCTTTTTCAGAAGGTGCATCTTCTTTTACTGTAATCGTAGCTGTACCAGGTCCTACAGATGTGATATTAATTTTGCCATCTTTTATTGTCGCCGTTGCTACATTCGAGTTGCTTGTTGTAACTGTTGTGCCCACCATACCCACTGCTGATGCATCTTTGTTTTCTGCATCTACAATATTGTTAGCTGTTGCTGTTTCCGAAACAAATGAATCCGTTTCTGGGCGTTTAATTGTGTAGCTAATTTTACCGTAAGCATCTACCACCACAAAGATTTGTGCTTCTTTTGTAGACGGTGCATCCTCTTTCACTATAAGCGTAGCCGTTCCAGGTCCTACAGATGTAATATGAATTTTGCCATCTTTTATTGTCGCTGTTGCTACATTCGAGTTGTTTGTTGTAACCTTTGTGCCTACCATACCCACTGCTGATGCATCTTTGTTTTCTGCATCTATTATATTGTTGGCTGTAGTAACTTGAGAAACAAATGATGGAGTAACTGTTCCACCACCCGAGCCACCTGTTGAACCACCGCCTGTTGTTGGTGGGGTAACTGGAGGTGTGACAGGTGTTGTTGGACGCTCTACCTCTGCTTTATCTGTAACCATACCAATTTTTGGTGTACCACCTTCAGGCAACTTCACCGCTTCTTCAGGCTTGACATTGCTTGGTTTCGTTAATCTGCCAATCGTACTATCAGTTGGCACGATGAGTTGACTACCATATTGCTGTGTTTCCACTGATGGTAGCTGTACTTTATTTTCAAGAGTTACTTTAATTGGCGTTTCAATCGTTAATTCCTGTGTTTCCAATGTTCCTTTTACTAATACATCTTGTTTCCCGATGAAATCAATAGCATTAATTTTACCGGCAATTTCTACCTGAGAGACATTGCTATCGATTTTAATAGTAGGTGTAGAGTTATCTGTAATAATTTTGGTTTGATCACGATTTACAATCACTTCATTTACCGTTGTGTCTGTCATTTTCACAACCGATTCCTGCTGGTGTTTAGTGTCTCCTTCGATAATTAAACGACCATTTAAGTCAAGACCGTTAAATTCGACTAATTTTTGATCACCTTGCTTTACTGTAATATCTCCAGTAACATTGGCATTTACAATTTTTATATAGTCGCCTGCAATCGTGATATTTGTATCCACTGCACCACCTGCTAAATCTAATACAAGTGGTTGCTCGGCTGTTCCACCATTTAATAATTCAACATTGCGAATTCCTACAATTTTAGTTCCAATTTTTATAAAGTCTAGGTTAGCTTCATTTAAAACAGCTAGATTACGCTCATGAAGTAATGGCTGTAGTTCCTTCTTAATATAATATTCTTGTCCACCAATCGTAATCTTATTATCTTTAATAGAGGATATAATATTTTCATCAGGACTGCGGTTATCACGATACTCTGTTGTTATCTCAGAGCGAATAGTAAATGCCGCCATATTAGCACGTGTTACCGTCGCATACCCACCATAAGTTGTTGCTGTTTGACCAATTGTAATTCCTGCATCAAATAATGCTTGAATGTAAGGCGCCGCCCAGTCATCAGTAGCTATATCTGTGAATGGGAACGTGATTTCTGTAGCTGGCTTGAGCCCATAGCCATTAACAATAATCTTAGCCATTTGACTACGTGTAATCGGTGCATTTGGTCTAAACGCTCCATCTGGATAGCCATCAATAACCCCAGCCTCTTTTAAAGCAGCGACATATGGATAGGCCCAATCGTTTTGAGGTATATCGTTAAATGTATGGTTAAACGTTTTTGTCACATCTAGTCCTAGATTTAGTGCTAGTATTTTTGACGCTTGGGCACGTGTTAATAGACCTGTTGGCTTAAATGAGCCATCTGGATAGCCGCTAACAAAGCCACGTTCAAATAACTCATTGACATATTGATAATAGTCCGAGGCTGTTTTTACATCACTAAAAACTTCCTCATCTGTACTTGCCTTTGTAGTTTCAGGTACTACAACAGCAATCGCACTTGTAGCAATTGCTGTTGCCATTGCTGTTTTAAATAATTTATCATATAATTTTGTACTATTTTTCATCTGTAATCCGCTCCTTTTCAATAGATTCATAGTCATTTACAGAATTCCTTATCCTAACTATAAGAAATGGACATATACAAAACATATACAACTGATAAAAACGTGGTTTCATTGAAGCAAACAGAAAGAGGCATCCCATGTATTGAGATGCCTCCTCATTAATTCTATTTCGATAACTGCTCATTCTCATCTTCATCGATAAAATATGCGTGAGATTTCGCTGCCTCTTCATTCATCAAACACCTGGTGAATTGCTTTTACATCTGGGAAACTTGGTGCTTTCACGCCATTTAATGTACCGCGTTCAATATACGGTTCATCAACAAAACGGCTTGCTCATGTGTTAGGGCACGCAGTTGGTACAAAGCTGCCGCCCTGGAGACCATTAATAATGCCTACCGCGCGATTTGCTCAATGCTTTTGTACCTTTAAATTCGGTGGCTGAACCTACATGGATCATTACAACCAAACACGAAAACAAAAGACAATAAAAAAGATGACTTCAGTCAGCATATCGAAGTCAACTGATTTCTACTGTTTTTAAAATGGTTTTTCCGCCCATTCCATTGCTTCATGGTATAAAAGATCGATGTTTGCCAAATCAATATTTAATTGAGGAGCTAATTCCTCAAGGTTAGACCAATCTAATTTACCCAAGGCAATACTGAATTCAAGATACGGTGTCATCTCAGTTTGATGACCAAAAATAGTGTTCGTTATGTCTTCTGAAAATGGCAGCTGTTGTAAAATTACATCGATCGGTCTTTGTAGCAAAGTATCTATTAATGAAAACATGCCTACCAAAAAGTATTCTGAGAAGTTTTGCTTATTGGAGAGTTTCGCCAATCTTTCACATACCTTCGCACGGAATAATGATGTACGCATGACCTCTTTAAAGAGATCCGTATCAGTATTTATATCAATTTCTCGCATAGCTAATAAGTAAATCCACTTGCGTAAATTTGATATCCCGATCAGTACTATCGCTTGTTTTATAGAGCGCACTTTGGATTTAGAACGTCTAGAAGAATTGTCAATCATTTGCAATAATTTATACGTTAATGAAAGATCTCTCTCAATATTATCAGCTAGTAACTGTATATTAGGTTCCTCTTCCTTTAGTAGAGTAATAATGTAGAAGTATTGAAGGGTATTCGCTGGTATATCTGTAGCTTTAATTATTTGGGGTTGTTCAAAGAAATAGCCTTGGAATAACTCATAGCCTGAGTGTTTTGCAACTTCAAATTGATTACGTGTCTCCACTTTTTCTGCGAGCAGCTTAATATGTGGGAAATTTTCCTTCACTTTATTTTCAATTTCCATTCTCTTGAGTAATGGTGACGATAAAAAATCAACTTTTATATAATCAATATGGGCGAACAGTTCATCATAAATTTGTACATGCTCATCCAATATAAAATCATCTAATGCTATTTTATATCCTTTCGATTTCAGCTCGATTACTCTCTCTACTAATTGTAGTGTAAGCGGAACATCCTCTAATATCTCAATAACAACCTCTGATGGATTCAAATATTCATTAATCGAGCCCATGAGCAAGTTTTCAGTAAAGTTCACAAAACAAGGCTTACCTTTTGTTACCTCTTCAATACCAATTGAAAGAAAGGAGTTTACTAGTACATCAACTGTGGCCGCATCTGAATCAACCATCGGAAAAGTATTTCCGTTTTTACTACGATATAATAATTCATATGCAACAACTTGTTCATGAAGGTTAAAAATTGGCTGTCTACCGATAAATACTTCCATTTCAATCCTCCATTTTTGTGTAATTAATGAATAAATGGAACATTTTCTATCATTTAATATTTATATATTAACATTTCAATCTAAACAGTTTCTGAACAAACCTCAAACGAATTCTGCAAGGACATTGGGCTATCCTTCAGTTCGATCATTCTATCCACCACTTTGCAGATTCTATCCGTCCCTATTAAAAAAAGCAGGCTAAGGTTCCCCCTAGCCTGCCTTTGCTTCTTCGTATTAAGTACATAAGACACGAAGTCAATTAAAAACGTATAGCCTATTGACCTATTCGCTCAAAATATACATAAAAAAATCCTAAACTATGATAAAATTGGTTTAACATCATAACTTAGGCTGGAAAATTTGTATTTATAGATTAATTCAATCATCGAATAATATTCTAACATCCAAGGCCCAGTTTTTCACTTAGGACTAATCAGCCATCCAACTTTTCCAATAGGAGGTTTTCTTATATTATGACAAACAAAAAAAGACTAGCATTACTAGCCCTAGTTGCAGTCCCTTCACTTATTTATACAACACCTGCTACAACAGCTGCTGCAACCGATTTCTCAAACCAGCCTACAGCAGCCTACATATACAATGTTGCAAATTATAACTCAAATGTCGCCAATGTTATTCACCTTATTTCAAATATCAATAACACAACAGCTTCTTTCCAAACGTCGTTAGAATCTGCTCTTAAAGCCTATAACGCCTTAAATGAAAACGAAAAACAATATGTTACTAATTATTCTACGCTTTCTGCTCATCAACAAACGAGAATTGCGTATCGCAGGCTTGCTGCGCAGATTGAAGAGAAATTAGCTTCTGTTGAATCGACTTCTGTAAATTATTATCAAAATGTCTTAGAAACAAGAGATTGGTATAATACGTTGAATGCTGCACAAAAAACCTATGTAAGCGCACAAACACAAAAGACATTGACATCTTCTATCTTGCCGAATACTTCCACCGATAAAGTGGTCAATAAAATTAAATTATTAAACTCGTCTCGTACTAACTTCCATAAAGATGTCGCTGATGCCAGAGCTGAGCTGAATGCGTTACGAAAATATTCGAACATTTCCTTACCTTCTGGGATCGAACAGCTTTTACTAGATGCTGAGCAACTTGTTGCAAAAGATAAAACTGTAGCGAAGGAAGTAGAAAATGCCATTAAAGGTCTATCACCTAAAACTTCCACTGCTCAGGATGTTCAAACAGTCAAAACAACATTCGAGGCCCTGACACCTGTACAACAGCAGCTTGTTCCAAATGCCTGGACATTAGTAGACTATGTAAATGGCAAATATTCACTATCAACGAATGGAAAAGGGACAAAAACGCCGACTTTATCAGATACAGCCGCTGTACCAGGTAAAACTACAGAAATGACTAAAAGCAAAAATACCTATAAAGCTAAAATAAATGTCGCTGACTCTGAAATAGATACAGAACGATACGTGCTAACAACTAAAGCCAATATGACGGTCATCATTCCACCGCTAGAAACTCTTCTAAATGAGGATAGTGGCGTGATGGATATTCAAGTTACACGAAGTTTGAATCGTATCAATTTCCAGGCAACATTAAATAAAAAACCTGTTAAATACGAGGCTGATATGGAAATTGTTATTGAAAATATACCTTCCAACTCCTATATTGTTCGTATAGATGAATTCGGAGAAAGAATGCCAGCTGACTATACAATTGATGGCAATCGAATTTATATTCAAACAACTACATCTGGTACATTCCAAATTGTAAGAAATTAATTGATGTTTATGCTCGAATTTAAAGCACGCTAGGCAGTATTCTCCTAGCGTGTTTCTTTTCATTGAAAAACTATTAAGTCCATAAAGTTTTTCAATGGGAATAAATGTTTAATGAAGATGGCTCAGGCGTTTTTGTTGTTACTACCACAGTTGTCTTGTAAAAGGCAAATGACCATAGACTTTATTAGCATAAATAGTTTTCTATCTAGCATGAATACTAGTCAATCGTGCATATATTCCCTTCAATTCAGCAATCCCCCCTCAAAATTAAAACTTTCTTATGTTTTCGGTAAAACAAAAGCACACTAGGCATTTTCCACCTAATATGCTTATTTTATTGATCTTATTTTGCTGCAGCTTGAATCTCAAAGTAAGCCCAATGCTCTTTTGGTATATCCTTGAAGATTTGTTCTGTGTCCTCAGTCGGTATTGGACGATTAAAGATTCGATTTAGTACCTTTACTGCCTGTGCACGTGTTAGTTTCTCTTCAGGTCTAAATTCACCATTGCCTGAGCCAACCATTATTCCCATTGCGCTTATGCGATCGATTTCTTTTGCCGCCCAATGCGTAGAAGCCACATCACTATATGTTTCGCCACTTGCCGTCACTTCACAATATGGGGTATCTGTAGATTCTTCTACACATTGCTTATCAATCCACCTCACAGCAATAACCGCCATTTGGGCTCTAGTAATCATATCATTCGGACCAAATGAACGATCATGACGTCCTTGCATGATTCCTTGTGTACGAATATACTCAATATCATTTTTTGCCCAAGAAGCAGCTGTATCCTCATAAAATAGATTAGATGCATCTGGTACATGATTGTTACTTAGGTTTCTTGCCAGCATCGCTGCCATTTGTGCACGTGTGACATTTGCATTCGGACGGAAAGTGCTATCTGTGTATCCTTGAATATATGAGGCAAATGTTTCGTCTACCTCTATTGGTTCTTCCTCAGGTTGTTCTTCCTCCTGCACTTGTTCTACATAAAGTAAAGAAAATGTAGAAAAGTGCTGTACGTCAAAGACAATACCTGTTTGCCCTTTCGTAAATTCTGCAAAACGCCCACGTATTATTTCGGCTGTTCCATTACTGTGCTCTACGTAGACCATCATATTTTCTCGTTGAGCTGATGTGAGATTCGCTGGTAATGGTAGTAGCAATGTTACCTGACGATTTTGTAGATTTGTGTCAATAGATATTGGCTGACCAACGAGCTTTACATTAGCGCCATTACTCTGTTGTAACACTATTTTTGTTTGTTTAGCCCGGTCTTCGATAGCTTTCTGCAGCACTGCATCCTTAATCGGTACAATTCGGAAATAAATATCTTCATGGAAATCATTCATTGAAGCAAAAGGAACATCTATTTTGACTATTCCCATATCTATACCGAAATGTGATTTGCCCTCCGTTAATCGTTTAGCAGCCTCTCTAGCAAGTATCACCTTTGTTTCACTTGCCGGCTGTTCCATATTAGGTATCACAAGTCTAGATCTTTTTTCATCCTTATTTGCTAATTTTCGAAGAAACTCGTTTGCATTTGCTACTGTAAAGTTTACTGTATCCTGGAAGCTACCATTACTAAATACACGTGTTAAAACGGTTTGTACGAGCACCTCGTCTGGCTTACTTGGATCGACAACATTCACCTTTAATTGATTATTTGGCGTAACAGGTTCAGGACTTGGGTCAGGTGCTGGAGTAGGACTCGGCGTTGATGATCCTCCATCTCCTGGTACATTATTTTTAGACCATAAAGCATACAATATCAAATTCTCTTTCCCCATTTGAATTGTTTGCCCATTTTTATAAGTAACACCTTTTCCATCAACCTTCGTATTCCACCCTACAAATGTATAGCCTGTTTTCATTAAATTACCTGTATTGCCCTGTACTGTGATTGTCTCCTGAGTTTTATACTGCTTCGAATCGGTTGGTACTTTCCCACCGCTAGCTCCGTTACCATCATACGTAACTGTGTATGTCGATAGTATGGCAGTGGTAAAATTCCATGTACTATTATCAGTAATACCTATATACGCATTGCCCGCTGAATCAGTAAATGCTCCTGCATCAATTTGAATGCTGTAAGCCGTGTTATGGGCTAAATCAACTGAAGGATTAATTGTCACAGTTTCATCAACGATAGAAACATTTGCTTGTGTAACACCAATTGTTTCGACAATTTGATTATCCGAAGCATTTCGAATGACCATATTTTTACTAGTTACAGGTAAGACCTTTTCATCAAATGTTAATACAAGATTATCTGTAGGCTGTACATTAATTGCCTGATGCGCTGGGAAATAGGTTGTTATTTCAGGAGACTTTTTATCAAACATCACAATTGTTCCTGATGAAACCTCTGTTACCTGTAAGCCCTCATTCCCCGCTATATCTTGATAATCAATTGTAAAGATAATGGGTCCCTCTGCGTCTCCAGATTTCAATGTATAGCTTGCTTGCCATGTTTTAGCATTCCCATCACCTTTATCATTTACATTTGCTGTTTGTCCTAGGATTGTTACATCTGGTGATTGAATGTCCTCACTTGTCTCAAAGTCGATTGTGATTACATCATCTACCTTAGCAACTGCTGGATTAGCATTATTTGAAGCCATTGCCACCTTCTTCACAGTTGGCTTTATGCCATCGACTATGACATAGCTTCCATCAGTTACGCCAGTTACCTCCGTTGCTGAATTGCCTAGCAAATCTTTAAAGTTAATTGTAAAAGGTGCTGTTCCCTCTAAATCACCATTCGCTATAACATATGTTGCCTGCCAGTTTGTGGCGGCTCCCGTTACAGTTGCAGTTTTCCCCGCAATGGTAATTGTCGGTGCTTGGATATTTTTATCTGTTTTCATTGTTAATGTGATAGTATCTCCTAGTTTAGCCTTTGTCGGATCTAGATTATTAGATTTAATCTTCACCTCTACAGCCTTTGGCAGAGTTTTATCAATCACAAATGTAATGGTTGTGGTATTACCTGCGCTATCTGTTGCTACTAAAGTATAATTTCCAGATGTACTTACAGTGGCTCCACTTGTGAAAGCTGCTCCATTCAGGGTAGCCGTTCCTTCATTAAGACTAATTGTTACGTCAGTGTTATAAACACCGTTATTTGTAACCCCTGTTATGACTGGTGGTGTTGTATCTAGAACAATTGTATCTGAGAATGCATTTGATATATTGCCAGCAGTATCCCTTAGTTGCATATAAACTGTTTTACTACCTTCTCCATTTGACAATGTCCAACTTTTCGTAGATACTTTTGACTCCCAACTGGACCAAGTAATACCATCATTCGAAAAGCGCATTTCTATCGCTTCTCCTTCTAAATCTGTTGCCGTCAAAGTTAAGGTAACATTTATAGAACTTGTCGAGATTTGCCCACTGTTAACAATGATAGAGCCTGTTGGTGCGTGATTTTTAGTAATCTGGATTGTAAACTCCTTATCAAACGTATTGCCAGCCTCATCTGTTACTCTGATTGTAATCTTATAGCTATTTTTCGTATCGTATGCAAACAGCGCATTGGTTCTTAATACATTTCCATTTATCGTAAAGAAGCTCGTATCCCCTGATTGTAATGAATACGTGAATGTTTGTGAGCTTCCTGAATCTGTTGCTGTCAATGTACCAACAGTTGTACCAATCGGCTTATTTTCTTGTACAGTAGTATTATTGAGTCCAATATTAGTTGGTGGTGTACCGTCATAGATTATTTGTAATTCATTTGATGCTTTATTCAATGCACCACCGCTATTTGCAGCAACCTTTTCTGGAATTTTGATTTTCACAGCTCCATCCGCACTAGGTGATATTTGGGCCGTATATGTGGTACCACTTCCTGTCAGTGATGTAGCATTTCCATTTGTAACAGCTATATCATCAACCGTAAAGCCTGTCACTGACTCACTAAATACCATAGTTATAAGAATTGGATTGCTATTTGTTGGACTAGAATTATTTGATGAAATTATCACGGCTGGACGCGCATTGACGACTAGATTCATTGTATAGTTAGTACTATAATTAACCCCATCGCTTACCATAAATGTAAAAAATGAATTAGAACCATTTTCAGTAACATATTTTAATTTACTAGCATCTAAATTAGCCTTACTGATTGTCATTCCATTTGTAATAGCTTCCCCACCATCAAATTGCTGATTATTATTGCTATCGAGGAAGAGCTGCCCGCTATTTGGGATTGTAGAGATTTGAATCTGTTGCAAAGTATCTCCAGCATCTTCATCAGAAAAAGCAAAGGAAGTACTATTAAATGTATACACTTGACCCTCATTTACATTTACGGTTCCATTACTGGATGTCGGTGGCTTATTTAATGCTAGGGTTGTTACCTGCTGCATCATATATGCGCTCTTATTGCCATCAGTATCTTTGACAATGACATTAAAATAATAGGTAGTATTGGCAGCAAGACCTGCCACATTAAAGGAAGTAATATCTTTGGTGTAGCCGCCTAACGGTGTCCCATTCGATTCAATTGTACTAACCGTACCAATATTATTACTACTAGATTGATAGACTCGATATTCTAAGTCCCCTTGTGTTGTTATATCATCAGAGGCTTTAGCCCAGCCCAACTGTACTTCTGATGTAGTAATGTTTGAGGTAGCAATAGCACCATTTGTAATTGTTGGCGGATTATTATTTGGGATATCAATCGTAAATTGAGTAAAAGTTAAATCCCATAGTCCCGCATTTACAACGGGTATAAATTTAACACTCGCAGTTATTACAAATGAGTTAATACCCTCTATATTAATAGGAATATCATATATAGGCTCATGATTTGCAACTGTCTTAAAAGTTACTGGATTTCCTTTTGGGTTTCCTGCTCCATCATACCCTTGAATTGTTAAGGACAATGCATCGTTTTCAGGATGTTTATTAATCGTATTAATTTTTAATGATTTTAAATCGAAGATACCACCTGCAAAGCTTTCTCCAGCAGAAATTCTAATTGATTTTGGTGGGGAATGTTCATCTGCATCAAAATAATAACCAGCTGGAAATTGTGATCCATTGCTATACTTGAATATATTAATACCATCATCACCAGGAATACCACTCACTACAAAGCCATTATTTGTATCATCTTTCCACGAAGCTTGTGTTAAATCCTGTATACACTTCGGGAAATCGGGAGAATCGCAAGCGGCTGCCTCCACTTTTAAAGGTGATACGAACCCTATTCCTGTCAATTGGCTAAAAGCGATTAACATCAAACATAAGGTTATTGTAAATATCTTTTTTCCCATTTAATATTCTCCTTCTTGGTTGTTTCACACCCTTCATTTAATTAATCATTAACTCTTAGGAGGCCAATCCCCATATAAACAAATAATAAAACTCAGTCCTAAATATGGTTGCATATTGTTATGTGGTTGACTTCCCCCAGTTTGATCAATAGCTAAGGCGTTCATTGATGTATTCAAAGAAGTTGAGTATACCGGGAGAGAACCTCTACCTTGTTGTTCGGTCCATATTGCTCCAGTTGGCTCATTATTTGTTGTTTGAGTATTGTTACAAGTAGCTATATGATTATGACTAGGCATTTGAGTCGTTAATAGTGTAACAGTAGCTGAACCCCCAGATGCTCCAACACTTCTCGGTGTTAATCCTGCTCCAGTTCCTTGATGAATAGCTGCCCTACCATTTAAGTTAGGTAAAGCAAATGTTGTTTTTCCATCTCCTCCATATCTGGTACCCAAAATTGCATATAATGCACTATTCGAAGCAATGTTTATAAGCTGACCATTGCATAAAGCCCAGTCTCTCGGTGCAAAATTACCACCAAATATTCTAATTTCTCCAATATATGCTTCTGACACTTTTTCCTACCTCCTTTCGTCCCTAGTTTCTTGATGGATATATTCCGACTAAAGCTATACAGTAATTTGCTACAGTGTAAGGCTGCATATTTTGATGCGGCTGTGAGTTTCCTGTCGCTGACAAAGCTTGCGCGTTCATATTAGTATTCAGTTGATTGACTGAATAGATATTATTAGTGGATGTTCCCCATGCATTACCAGTAGCTTCTTTCAACGTAGCACCTACCGAGCTACAATTGACAACATGTGTATGAGCTGGCATTTCATTAGTTGTTAATACATGTACCTCTTCTCCTGCTTTTTTTCCAAGTGTGATACTACTACTTACATGAACTGGAACTCTGCCTCTTAAATCAGGTAATGCAAAGGTCGATGTTCCATTACCACCATAAGTTGCTCCTAAAATTGAATATAGAGCTTGGTTTGTATTAATTTGCAATACTTGCCCATCGCATCGTGCCCAGCCCCTCGGAACTGTACCAAAGCCAAACAATCGAATTTCACCTACATATGGTTCGCTCATCCTTCATACCTCCTATTCCATTGGATACATACCGTAAAGCGCAATAATATAACTAATTGTCAAAAATGGCATTACATTGTCATGAGGTGTATTTCCTCCAACACTTGAAATGATGGCGGCATTCATTGTGCCATTTGGTGGTTGTGTCGAATATTGTATATCTTTTGCCCAAACAGCATTTTCTGGACTGGGTGTTGTGCCATCAAGAGAAGATGCCTTTACCTGATGTGTATGTGCAGGAAGCTGTGATGAGATTAAAGTGACAGATTCCACTCCTCCCATTTGACCATTGACAAAGGTAGTGCCAGTCATTGGATTCTGTCCTTGATGTACAACAACCCTGCCTTGAAAATTGGGTAAAGCAAAGGTCGTTTGTCCGTCTCCCCCATAAGTTGTGCCAATCAATGAAAAAAGCATTTCATTTTCGGAAATAGATAGTAGTTGACCATTACAAAGAGCCCAGCCATCTGGTGCATAATCTCCAGCAAACAATCGAATTTCTCCGACATATTGATCCATTCTTAAAACCTCCTTCAAAAAATATTGCTTTAACTCACACATTACAGTTACAAGGTTAAAATTAGGTTAAAAAATAGAATATTTTCCAAAATAGATTAATTTACCTACCATTTAATTCAAAATAACAATACAATTTTGTTGCTTATAAGAATGATTTATTACTAATGAATTTAGGAAAGAAAAATGAGCACGAATATTACGTCTATAAGTAAAATATTAAATTTTTTAACAGGCTATACCATAGGTAGGAATTCATTTTATTTTGATCTTTCCTTCATGTTAAAAAACCATTAAAAATAGGGAAAACCTGTAACGTAATCTTACCTTTACTAATACAACATATAAAAATGTTGAATTAGAAAATCCCAAAATTACCTCCTTCAAAAAAAATTTAGAAAATCATTGACATTATACATATTATAGGCATATGCTTTGATAAAGTTTCCTTAAAGAAACAATATATAATTCGGGAAATATTATTATAGAAGGGAACAAAAAATGCCCATGACTAAAAACTTAACATCACTTTCAAAATGCACTTTTGGCGATTGCTTTTTAATAAAAGAAATCAATATCGAGGGTCCTTTAAGAAGAAGATTACTAGATTTAGGCTTTGTGAAAGGAGCCGAAATCTCGGTTCTTCGCAAAAGTCCTTTAGGAGATCCAGTCGCATACCGTGTTAGTAATACGACTATTGCTTTACGTAATGATGAAAGCTCTAAGATTTTGGGCGTAATTGTAAGGGGGGAACAATAATGAGAGTAAATAAAATAGCTTTAGCAGGTAATCCGAATACAGGCAAAAGTACATTGTTTAATACTTTAACAGGATTGAAACAGCATACTGGAAACTGGCCAGGAAAAACAGTTGTTCATGCTGAAGGCTCCTTTGAACACAAAGGGGAACAATATGTACTTGTTGATTTACCAGGAACCTACTCTCTATTCTCCAATTCAACAGATGAAGAAGTGGCAAGAGATTATATTATTTTTGATCAGCCTGATGCAACGATTGTCGTGCTTGATGCAACTTCTTTAGAAAGAAATTTAAATCTTGCACTACAGGTATTAGAAATGACCAACAATGTCATTATATGTATCAATTTAATAGATGAAGCTGAGAAGAAGGGTATTCGGATTGATGAAAAGAAATTGGCACGCGAGTTAGGAGTCCCTGTTGTCAAAATATCAGCAAGAAATAAAAAAGGAATTGATCAATTGTTGGATACATTAAATCAGCTCGTCAATGGGCAGATCATTACAACTCCTTATCGTATGACCTATTCAAGAGAGATTGAGGAAGCAATATGCAAAATAGAATCTAAACTTAATGGCTATTTTGATGATAAATATCCCTCAAGATGGGTTGCCCTTCGCTTACTTGATGGAGATGAGGATTTAATAGTAAAGCTACACAATCATAGCAATAATAGACAGCGAGAGGTGAGCACAAATGGAATCCCGGTCAGTGTTAAATCATAGCTCCTTAAAGGAGATTTTAGCTGAAGTAAAGGAAGTTTCGAACGAGGACATTCGGGATGAGATCGTTAGCGATATATATGCAAAAAGTAGATCCTTATGTAATAAGGTGGTGTCACAACAGCATACCGCTCTTTACCGATCCGATAAATTAGATGAAATTTTCACATCTCGTATTTGGGGATTCCCAATTATGCTGCTTATGCTAGGCACTATTTTTTATATTACGATTGCTGGGGCAAATATTCCATCCGATATGCTAGCAAGTTTATTTGGCTACCTAGAGAGTAAGCTCACATACCTTTTTGAAGCAATGCACGCGCCTGAGTGGCTCCATGGTGTTTTAGTCCTTGGGCTGTTTAGAGGAACTGGCTGGGTGATTAGTGTGATGCTACCACCAATGGCTATCTTCTTTCCTATCTTTGCATTACTAGAAAACTATGGATACTTACCTCGGGTTGCATTTAACATGGACCGTTTATTTAAACGAGCAGGTGGACATGGAAAGCAGTCTTTAACAATGGCTATGGGCTTTGGCTGTAATGCGGCAGCCATTCTATCTACTAGAATTATAGAATCCCCTCGTGAACGAATGTTAGCGATTTTAACCAATAATTTTGTTCCTTGTAACGGGAGATGGCCAACGCTAATTTTATTAGCCTCGCTCTTTATGGTAACTGGTTTTACAGGAGCAGCTGGCACATTTATGACAGCGGCCATTTTAATAGGATTTGTTTTGCTTGGCGTAGTTGTAACATTAACGGTATCTTGGGCACTTTCTAAAACGGCTTTAAAAGGTGTACCTACTCATTACACGCTAGAGCTTCCACCATTCCGAAGACCAAAGTTTTGGAATACGATTTTGCGAGCAAGTATCGATAAAGCATGGAATGTGTTAAAAAGAGCGGTTATCGTTGCAGCACCAGCCTCTATTTTGACTTGGATTTTCGCTAATATATACATTGGTGATACAAGTATTCTAATGCACTTTGTGAACTTTTTAGATCCATTTGGTCAGGCTTTAGGTATGGATGGCTTTATTATGGCTGCCTTTATTCTGGGACTACCCGCTAATGAAATTGTTATACCTATCCTTATCATGGCTTATTTATCTCAGGGAGCTATGCTTGAAATTGAGGATTTATCGAAGCTTAAGCAAGTATTTATCGATCAAGGCTGGACGTGGCTGACAGCTTTAAATATGATGCTTTTCTCACTCCTACACTTCCCATGTGGAACCACTTTGGTGAATATTTACAAAGAAACAAAGAGTTCAAAATGGACATTTATGTCATTCTTAATTCCAACTGCTATCGCTATCGGTGTAACATGGCTAATTGCAACAATTGTTCGAGCATTTGGCTGGGTATGATAAAAGAGGGCTGTTTACTTTTTGTCTAAAAAGTTATACAGCCCCTTCATTTGCAATGAAAATCGTTCTCATTTATAGTGGATATAATAAGAAATTTTTAACATATCTTATTACTTAAGGAGCGTTCAAGAATTGAATTTAAACATCGATACAAATGATTTAGACTCACTCTATAGCGAAATTGAATGCAGACAGTTGATTTTGCCATCTAATCAAAAAACTTACAACTTATCAATCCATAATGGCTCAGGCATTATTGAAAGACAGCTTTTAAGAGTAGGTATGGAAATGAATTGGTTTCAGGCTCAAACAAATGAACCTATATCTTTAAGCTGCGACGTTCGTTATCCTCACCTTGAATTGTTCTATCCACTATCTGGGGATGGTTTTTGGGGAACAAATGGCAAGGAATTTAGCTTAGCTGCCAACACCTCCAATTTTCTATTTGTTCAAGACACGAAAATATATTCAGAGCTGGCGCCGAAGGAAAAGGTAGTCATGATGGAATTACGTATAGATTTAAGGCACTTTAAACAATTATTATTAGAAAATAAACATCTTTTTGAGCAGTCATTTTTTTGTCAGCAAATATCCGAGCCCTCTTACATTCATAGACTAATCGAGCAAATAAAGAATTGTCCTTATACTGGTATGTTGAAACAGCTCTATATAGAGGGAAAAGCACTTGAATTATTAACCCTTCATTTAAACGGAATAGAGCTTGAAGAGAATAAGAAAAAAGCCGCCACGAAGCTTAATGAAACTGATATTCATGCTCTCTATCATGCTAAGGAAATTTTAAACAACTGCTGGAGAACGCCTCCAAGTATTTTAGGACTAGCCAAAATGATTGGCTTAAATGACTATAAATTAAAATATGGCTTCAAAGAACTATTTGATACAACCGTATTCGGCTATGTTAGAGATTTGCGGATGGTAGAAGCTCGAAAAATTTTAGAGCATGGAAAGGCAAATGTCAGCGAAACAGCGCTAATGGTTGGGTATCAAAATTTAAGTCATTTTGCTACATTATTTCGGAAAACATTTGGTTATAACCCTAGTGAAATATTAAAAAAATAGTCATTCTTAAAAATTCTCTCAAGATTTTTCAATCATTGAGAGAATTTTTACATTGTCCTATTTTAATGCATTATAAATATCTTCAATTCCTTTTATTTTGGCAAGAGCTAATGGACCAGGTAAAGATGGATCATCTAAGTAATAAACTTGCTTATTTTTAACTGCGTTTAAACTTGACCAAACGGCGCTATGTTCCAAATCTTTTTCAACACCACCTGCAATTGGTGTTTGCCAATTATTCACAACGAAAATATGATCTGGATTTAGTTTACCTAGGCCTTCTAGACTTATGGTTCCCCCTTTTTCAGCCTCTGGAACTGGCTTTAATCCTAATCCATTATAAAAGGGTTCAAATCTTTCTATATCCCATGTGACAAATTTTTCTTTCCCCTGGTACATTGTAAACAATACAGTTTCATTACTATGCTTACTAAGTTCTTGTTTATACCTAGCCGTTTTTTCATCAAAATCTACTAGTACTTCTCTTACTTTTTCTTCAGCTCCAACAATTTCACCAATTTGCATTAATGTTTCTCTCCAATCGCCTGCTTGTGGCAAAATCACTGTTGGAGCTATTTTAGATAATTGTTCGTATTTGTCGCTCATATCATCTGCTGCAATAATCAAATCTGGTTTAACAGCAAGTACCTTTTCAATATCTACTTCCTGACCAAGATCTATAATTGTATGATCTTTTATTAACTCATTTAAGTAAGGGAAATTTCTCTGAATAGTACCAATCCCTTGACCAGCAATTGGAAATACACCTAAAACAGCTAAATAATCTACAAAGGATATGTAGGGTGTCGCAATTCTTTCGGGCTTTTTATCAATAGTTGTACTGCCTTCTAAATGGTGAATTATTTTTGGATACTGAGTCTGTTCCACTGTAGAATTAAAAGCCTCCTTCTTCATATCTACTTCTGTTGTGTTCCTAGAACATCCTGTCACCATGAGTAGTAAACAAAGAAAAACAAAAATACATTTATAATTTTTCAATCTACACATCTATCTATTCCTCCTCAATGATTGAAAATGATAATCAATTTCATTATTAAGTTTATATAAAAATTTTTATCTTTCTACCATTTCCGGGATTATTTATACTAGTAGACGGATTTTTTTCGTCAAAACCGTTGTTAAAAAATCCATTTGCCGTTAAAGAAAATCCCTTACTGAGTAGCAGCTCATACAATACACATTGATAATTATTATCAATAAAGGAGGAATTGACTTGCAACCAAAAAAAGTTATTTTTTTATCAATGATTATTTGTTATATAGGATTCGGAGTTATTATTCCAATCCTTGCACCATTAATTAGAGAGATAGGACTTCAGGAAAGGCATGCTGGAATTGTTATTTCTATTGCTGCCTTAGTATTATTACTGGCGGCTCCTTTTTGGGGAACACAAAGTGATCGTATAGGTCGGAAAAAGGTCATGGTGATTGGATTTGTTGGCTTCTCATTTAGTTTAGCCTTTTTCGCCTTTTTAGGGTGGATAGGCATGAAGGATTTATTACCAATCAATGTTGTATTCATGCTATTACTTAGCTCAAGGATTTTGTTTGGCTTCTTTTTCCCAGCGATTTCATCATCCTCACAGGCATTGATGGCAGATCTCACATCTGTGCAAGAAAGATCAGCAGGTATGGCCATGATAGGAGCAGCTACAGGAATTGGCTTTATTATTGGTCCAGCCTTAGGAGCACTTCTATCAACAATCAATCTAATTTTCCCAGTTATTATCACAGCTGTCCTTGCATTAATCGCTGTCATTTTAATAGCTATACAAATTCCTAAAACAGAGCCGACCATAGTAGCCAATAAACGCACTAAAATTAAATTAACAACTAGTGGTCTTCGTCCCTATCTACTTATTGCTACGAGTGTTATGTCAATGATTGTTATGCTTCAAGTAACATCTGGATTTTTTATACAGGATCGTTTTTCATTAGATTCTAAGGAAACAGCAATCTGGGTAGGTATTGGTATGTTTGCCGTTGGTATAATGATGGCGCTTGTACAAATGACAGTTATTCAAAAACGTCAGTATTCACCACGTAGGCTGGTACGTATCGGCTTGCCAATACTTCTACTAGGCTTTGTCCTATTAATCGAGTGGAATCATTTAGCCGGATTTGTGATTGCCTTCATGCTGTTTGGCATTGGTGGAGGTTTTCTAATGTCAGGTTATACAGCTGGCATCTCCTTGGCAGCTGGAAAGGAAAATCAAGGTGCTGCTGGCGGTTTAACAGCCGTTGCTACTGGAGTTGGTTCATTAGTTGCACCAATTGTTGGGACAGAATTATATCGTATACATCCAAATACACCTTATTGGATTTGCATTACAATTAGTCTTCTACTAATTATATATGTATTTTCTTCACATAAAGGCTTAGTCATTGATCATACTGCAAAGAAAGAGACAAGAGAAAACAAAGCATCTCTTGTATAATTATTGCATCATTTCTATCCAAAAAAGCTGCCTTTCTAGTAACTTAAAAACTAGTAAGCAGCTTTTATCATATTTATTTTGTCGTTGCCAATAAACGATCCTCAATGAAATCTAGTTGTTTATTTAATGAATAAATGTCATTGTAATAACAAAAACCAAAATCTATTTCAATAAGTCTACCTTCTTTAATAGCCGGAATATTGGCCCATACTGGATGGTTCGTTAAATCTGCCATTCCCTCATAGGATGAACGAAAAACATAATCACCTGCATAATCCGTTAATGTCTCTAAAGAAACATCCATTGCCTGCTGTTTATTATTCTTCTCATCAATCTTCTGTTGAATAATTTCTGGAGCTTTCAATCCCAAATGCTCATATATTATTTGTGAGCCTCGTCCAAAGGTATAGCTTGTCACTACTGACATTTTTCCCTTGCCGCCTTCCATAATACTAACGGTCTTGTCTAAAATTCCTGCCTCTTTTAGCTTTTCTTGACTATCCTCTACTTTTTCATAAAAATTAGCCAAAAGTTCTTTTGCCTCTTTTTCTTTACCTAGCACTTCACCAATCTTTGTTAAGCGTTCATCTAATGATGTTGTGGCATCATCTATGACGATTGTAGGCGCAATTTTTTCCATTTGCCCATATAGTTCTTCATTACTTGGTACAATAATAACATCTGGTTTTAGTTGTATCACTGCCTCGACATTAGGCTCAAACCATTCACCTAAATTTTGAGTATTTTTTAATTCCTCCTCAAATGCAGCTCCCTCTTGGATTTTTGAAGAACCAACAGGTGTTACACCAAAAGCTAGCACATCGCCAATATAATACATCACAACTACTCGTTCGGGATTAATTGGTATTTCTACATCTCCTTTAATTGTAGAGACAATTTTCGTCTGTGATGCAGTTGCTTCTGTTTGCGTAGTAGGTGCTTGGTTTTCTTCACTTGAAGTATTACTGACAGCTCCGCCAGTACAGGCACTTAATAAAAGTGTAAGACACAATAAAAGTGTGGCAATAGTTGAATTTCCTCTTTTATTCATCGATTCATACTTCCTCTCTGTATATTGATAACCATTCTCAATATAATGTTGGAAACTAAAATCGACAATGGAGTATCTTTCACACATTGAAGGACTATCCTTTACAAAACCAATGGCTTGCTCTTTTTGACGGAATTGCGTGGGTGAAATACCTACTCTTTTTTTGAACAATCTACTAAAATAGTAAACATCACCATATCCCACATTCATAGCAATTTCACGTAAGCTAGCATCTGTCTTTACAAGTAATATCGTAGCCTTTTCAATGCGAAGCTGTATTAAATACTCAATAGGACTACAACCTATTTGTTGCTTAAATTGAATGGATAAATGAGATGGGCTGTAGCGTAATGCCTTCGCAATAGATTTTAAAGTCAGTGGCTTCGCATAGTTTTCTTCTAGATAGGCTTTAATTTGACTAGAGACATTTAACTTTCTAATGTCGACACTCTCCTGCTCAAACTGCATGAAAATCTCATTTAATAATTGATAGAATAGTGATTTAATGGTAAATCTTCTGAGGTGACTGGCATTTTCCCATTTCATATACATATTATGTATTTTTTCGAACATTGTAATAGGTGAGTTAGGGACAAGACTGTATTGATATTTGAAAGGATTATTTCTTTGCATGGCTCTTGCTATTAGTTTATTAGAGGTTAAAGGGATGGAGGCTCGATAAAATACCAAATAGTATTCAAACCCTTTGTCTGTAGCAACGATTTTTAGAGTGGAACCCTTCCCACCGTGAATAAGATGAAAGCCCTCTAGTGTGTATTTTGTTAAATCGATCTGGACTTCTGCACCACCACCTGTGGAATAAAGAAACATATTAGCAGGTAATTTATATGATTTTCCTATTTCCTCAGGTTTGAATAGCTCATATCTTATATCGAGCACTTTAATCGTTGCATGATTCCAAAGAAATAGAAACTCCTCTTCTGGTACCACCCTACATCATTCCTTCCAATTCATCACTACCTCCAAGTTTATTACAATTGATAATGGTTCTCAATATAATTTTCTAGCAATAGTACACAAAACAAAAATCACTCAAACAATCCAATGCTTGAGTGATGTCTTTTCATTTATTTATCTTGGGCATGCTGTACTAACAACTCTGTTACTTCCTCTATTTGCCCTAATATAGAGATAGGGTCTGAAAACCAGAAGCTCCATCCATCAATTTCAAAAATTTGGTCATTTTTCACAGCATCTAGTGTTTTCCAAATTGGCTCGTTTTTATAATCGTATGTTTCCACAGCTTTATCAACAGCCATAAAAATATAATCACCCGCATAATCTGTAAGCAATTCAGGTGATAATTGCAGCCAAGGCTTTTCAGGATCAATATCCTCTACTATCTTTGCGGGTGCAGTTAGTCCAAGCCCATCATAAAATGACCGCCCTGTATAGCCATTACCGTATAATGTTATGTCATTTTTTGCTCCACCAGCTAAAATCGTAACTGTTTCATCCTTACCAATAATATTTTGAACAGTTTGTCTGGCTTTAGCTACTCTTTGATTATAGTCATCTAACCAAGACTTCACTTCTTCCTCTTTATCTAAAATTCTACTAAACTCCTCCAATGTTGCATCCATTTCTAAAGTAAATGGTATTAAGACAGTAGGTGCTATTTTGGCATATGCTTCATATTTCTTCTCATCTCCAGTAATTATAAGGTCAGGTTTTAAGTCAACTACTGCTTCAAGAGATTCTTCAAAATAAGCAATTCCTTTATTATGCTCTTTCAAATAAGGGCTCTTCATATAAAGCTCCTGTGTTCCTATTGGTTTAATGCCCATAGTTAATAAAAAACCTGGATAATAATCGGTCACAATACGTTTTGGGTCAATAGGAATTTCTACATCACCATTCACCGTAGATACGATTTTCGTTGTCGATTGTACGTCTGTAGACTGATTAGTCGGTGCTTTTGTCTCTCCATTATTAGAAGCAGTAATGGTAGTACCAGAACATGCACTAAGCAATAAAGTGAAGCATAACAATAAAGTCGCCATTATAGAAGACTTTGCTTTCTTATTCATGGGTAAATCTCCTTTTTGTATATATTGATAATAATTATCATTATCAATATAATATTGCAGTAACTTCTTGTCATTAGACAAAGAGAGCCAATGAATAGGACGATACGATTCATTCCGTTTATGCTGATTTTGTTGTCTAAATTGCACAGGGGTTAACCCATTGTATTTTTTAAAAATACGAATAAAATAGGAAACATCTTCATAACCAACACTGAAAGCTATTTCCTGCAAGCTTGCTTGGGTATGTAGTAATAATTGTTGTGCCTTATGAATTCTTATATGAATAAGATAATCAATAATACTTCTACCTGTCTTACGTTTGAACTGCTTTGCTAGATAGGGCACACTATAATTTAAAATTTGTGCAATGGATTCTCTCGTAATTGGCTGACTATAATATTCTTCAATATAACCTTTAATTTGCTCAACTAGATCAGGTTTATGAACATGCACCTGTTGTTTATAGAGCTGTCGTAAAAGCTCGTAAACAAATTGATAAAACAATGCTTTAACATGGAAATGCTCTAAGTTCCCTTGTGTTTCCCATTCACTATGCATGGCTTCAAGTTTTTCTTGTAAAGTCAATGCATGGTAAACTTGAAACGCATATTGGTATTGGAATGGATTATCATGTTCCATTAATGCAAGTATCTCCGTTTTACAAGGAAAAGACATACTTGCTTTATAAAGAATCAGGTAATACTCAAAGGCTTCCTCTACTGAGCCGATATGTAGGCATCCCCCTTTACCACTATGTAATATATGAGAACTTTCTAGCCTATAGCTCTTACCATCCAATAAAACATTTGCTTTTCCCTTCTTGGCATATAGGAAACTGCTTGCAGGAAACCGATATGAGGCAAGCTGTTCATCTTGCTCTATCCTTGTATAACGGATATCAAATATGCGAAGAGAGGCAGATTTCCACAAAAGTAAATGATCCTCTATTTTCATTGTTGATTTCCACACCTTTCTAATGAAAACATAGAAAAATTAGGTGATTACTTTTGTCTTCATTATAAATGATAAACATTCTCAACGATAATAAAAAATATTTCTGAATGGTTTCTCTACAGGAATCTGTACCAACGAAAGGTGTCACTTTTTATTTTCATAGAAGATTAGTTTCGTAATATGCAAAATACTTCCCTGTTTTATCAACAAGGAAGTAGCATTTTCTTATTTTTTACTTGTAAGCCATTTGGTTAATTCTTCAACTTGAGCAAGGACAGCAGTTGGATCATAATACCAAGAACGTTCCTCAGGCCAGATGTAAAGATGATCATTTTTTACTGCTGGTAAGCTACTCCAAATGGGATCTTTCTTAAAATCCTCAAGCGTTCGAGTATCTGCTGTCAAAATAATATAGTCACCTGCGTATTCTGTTAGCATTTCCTCTGAAATTTCTGCCCACTGCTTTTCCATAATTTCATCTGCAATTTTTGCAGGCGGCTTTCTTCCAAGTGACTGATAGATTGGCTGTCCACCACGACCAAAGTTATCA
The DNA here is from genome assembly GCF_058803665.1 of Lysinibacillus sp. GW821-FHT14F06. Classification (NCBI taxonomy): domain Bacteria; kingdom Bacillati; phylum Bacillota; class Bacilli; order Caryophanales; family Bacillaceae; genus Lysinibacillus; species Lysinibacillus sp. GW821-FHT14F06. The sequence goes on along the minus strand of NZ_JBXAPF010000023.1, from coordinate 23,320 downwards.
CCATAAACATACAGTTTTTTACCCGCATCTTCAATAATTGAAAAGCTTGCATCCGCTGGGATTATCGCATCCACTTGTGCTTTAGCATCAGCAATTTTTTGATCATACTTTGTTAGCCAGTCCTTTGCTTCCTGTTCCTTACCTAATAATTGACCAAAGTATGTAAGTTCTTCATGTGCATCTTTTAATTCACCATAAGGGATCACAACAGTTGGAGCAATTTTACTTAAAGCTTCATAATTATCTCCATTTCCTGTAATAATTAAATCTGGTTTTAAGCCTATAATTTTTTCTGTGGATGGCTTTCCATAAGTACCAATGCTTGCAACTCCTTTTAAGGAATCCTTTAAATAAAAATTTTCAAGCGTTAATCCAGGTGCACCTATAGGCTCTACATTTAACACAATTAAAGTTGCAATATATTCTTCAGCAACGATACGCTTCGGGTTTATGGGTATTTCAATCTCTCCATTCATAGTTTGTACCTTTTTTGTATCTGCTGATTTGCTCTCTTTATTCGTAGTGGTTGAGGTTGTCGTATTCCCACAAGCAGCTAATAAAAGCAGTAATCCAAGAAAAAGTGAAACAATGATTTTTCTTTTTTGTAATAGCAATCTTATCCCTCCATACAGCTTAAATGATAATAATTCTCATTCATTGTAGAAGAGTATACTATAAATGTCCATGCATGAAAGTGATCTGTCACCATGCACTTTTATGATGTCAATACTCTCATCAATTCTTCCAACTGAGCTGCTGTAGACAATGGGTCATATCCATAAAATAATTCATACTGATTGATAAAATACACTTGTTTCTTACGTACAGCCTCCATTGACTGCCATTGTTCTGAGTGTAGCACCTGCATAAGGCGTTTTTTACCCAAATCATGCTTAGGTATAGCCGTGATAAAAATATGATCTGCTGGAAAATGAACAAGCTCTTCAATTTCTGCTGAAAAAAAACCAGATTCCCTAATACTTTGAGCAACAATCGAAATTGGTCGACTAAACCCTAAATCATCATATAATATTTGACTTCCCCTACCATAGCTACTATCTAGACAATAGGCTGCATTGCTACCTATTTCCCATACAATTGCAGTACCTCTTTGGCCAATCCGTTGATCAAGGATATGATTACAATCCACTATTTGTTCATTATATTGATATAGCCATTCTCCAAATAGTTCCTGTTTGTCAACAATATTGGCAATTAGACGAAACTGTTCTCGCCAGCTTAACTGCATACATGGAAGCTCGAATACAGGTGCCAATGAAAGCAATGCCTTTCTCTCTCTTTCACCACTATAGTTAATAATGACATCTGGACATGCCGCTATAATTTCCTCATAATTTGTGGCAACATCATGCTCGTAGCCTTTTAGCTTATGTACTGAAGGAACCGACTGTAAACTCTCAATATATGGTGAAAATACACCCAATTCAGGTATAATCCCAAGCGCTAATAAGCATGCTGTATGGTTTGTATTCAAGGTAATGACACGCTTCGGCTTTTGATAATAGACGGAAGGTGATAAACCCACGAGCTGTTTAAATTTTCTGCTTAAATAGTTCCCTTCTCGATAGCCAACATCTCGTGCAAGGTCATCTAATTTAGGCATTTCATACAATAGCTTCTTTTGTGTTTCACGGACTCTTAGTAAAGTTAAGTATTTAGTAAATGGATAACCCGTATGCTTAAGAAATGTGCGCGAAAAATGTTCTGGACTCACTTGGGCCTTTTCCGCCATTTGTTCACGAGTCACTTCCTCCTGAAAATGTAAATGAATATATTCTAGTGCAATTTCAATCCATGATTCTTCTTTTTGCTGTCTAGATTGATTTAATTCTGTGTAAAGTGTCTCTAACAAGTCAGAGAATAATTTCTGTAGGCGGAATGGATGCGTTTTTTTAATAGCCCTTGCTTCCTTCTCTATTTTCAATGTCAGACTCATAATCTTATAGGAACAATCTTGTATCATGGTGATTTTTTGAAACAAGCTGGATTCTCCTACTCCGAACGGGCAATACTCGATGACTATTCCACTCACATCACTATTATCGGGAATATGAAAATTACTGATACAATCCCAAAACATTATGGTTTTAGCATGAAGCTCAATTTGCTGATTTTGAAGAGTATAGTTAGCACTACCATCATAAACAATGATGATACATGGTAATGGGGAGGAGTGTTTATAGGGTTCTAGCATATCTTCTAATTGAATTATTTGTATAGGCTGATAAAAAATATGGGAAAGTAGGCTATCCCTCTGCTCCCACATTTTAAGCTGATCTTCTACATTTTTCATAGATTGTTCCCTTCGGCAAATGGCTGAGAAGATTTCTTTAATACCTCTCTAGGATTTATTCCATACTTCCCCTTAAATGCTTCAGCAAAATAGCTTGGATTGGAATAGCCCACTGCATTGGCAACCTCTGTTACATTCATTGAGCCATTTTGTAGTAAATAACTAGCCTTCTCTAAACGTTTTTCACGTAAATAGCCAAATACTGTTGTGCCGAACATTTCTTTAAAGCCCTTTTTTAATTTAAAATCATTTAACCCGATTAAACGCGACAATTCCATTAAGGAGGGTGGATTCATCATATTTTCAATTATAATGGTCTGTGCTTGACGTATCTTTTCCCTGTCACTATTTGAGAATTCCGTTAGATGAATTGGGTGGCTAAGAAAGGTTTGAAATGTTCTCATTAACAGTTGTAAAACAGTATATTCAAGCTCTAAATTTGTCATTTTTTTAGCAGCTATACCATGCAGCATTTGCTTTAAAATAAGCGTATCTATAGCATTAATTTTTTCCTGAAAGAGGCGATAGGAGGTTCCTTTAAGAACTTCATCAAAATTCATAGAACTCTCACCATTGCCATCTATCTTATTCATATAATGATTAAAGGTGGAAACTGGAATACCAATACCAACCATTTGATAAGATTCATTTTTATTGAATAAAAAGCTAGCCTCTACTTGTTCAATAAATTGTAATGAACATGTCCCAGCAGTTATTTCATAGGCACAATCCGAAATTTGAACTCCCCTTGTTCCTTGTAGACAGAAGCTAATTTCTACCATAGGCTTTGCTGTGAGCATATCCATTCGATGCTCTTTATAAAATGAATAATTAGAAACGACCACTTCCAAATCCTTACGAGGGCTAAGTCGATGAATAGTTCCATCTTTTACACTTGACTGAAAAGACATGTAATCCTGTGGTATTTCCTGTAAACTTAGTATTTCGAATGCATGATAAAAATGATTAAAATTTTGATGAAAATCAACTTTCATAGAGGTTGTCACCATCTTTCAGCTCTTTATTGAGAATGATTATCAATAACTAACCAAAGTATAGCAAACAGATTTACTTTTAGCTATCAATTATGCCTTAGCGTGAATACGTGACATCCGCTAGGACTATTGTTCCTGTATATTTTCACCTTTAAGAACAGTTGACAGAAGTAGTGTGATAAAGAATACGATTGCACCAAAGCCATAAGCCTTTTTAAATCCTCCTGCATACTCAATAAGCCAGCCTGCAATTCCTGGTCCCATCATTTGACCAACCGCATAGAAAATGGAAATAAAACCTATAGCGGATGCTACATACGAAGGTGACACCTGCTGGCTAGCCTTCATTTGAATCAAAACAAGAACTCCACCAAGTGAAGAGCCCCATATAATGGAGGATAATATAAACCCTCCTGTATTTTCTCGCATAATTGGAAGGAGATCTCCTATAACAGATAATAGCAATGCTGCTATCAAAGCTTTTTTCACACCGATTTTATCAGCCAACATTCCCCAAAATGGAGCTCCGCCAATAGAAACGATGCCTGCAATTGCATAGATAGAGCCTGCTGTAGCAGTTGAGATGCCAAGCTCCTTCATATAGCTTGTTTGATATAAATTAGGGATTAGATAGACTAGTCCAACAGCGAAATACATACCTGTAATCATATACAGCTCCTTACTTCGCCAAGCAGCGTCACTATCCCAAGTAGTACCCTTTTCAGCTATAGCCTGTGGTTGCTTTATTACCCAAAATGCTAACAACACTACTACAATGGTCATGATTGCGAATATTAACCAAGCTCCCCTCCAACCTAGCTCTGGAAATTGCTGTAGCATAAATGGCACGAGTAAACCTGATAATAGCATTCCAATACCAGCTCCGCTCATTAGCAGTCCCATCACAGTGCCTCGTTTCTTTGGATATAGGCTAACAGCTATAGATAGTAGAGGTGTATAAACAAATGCACTTCCTGCTCCTGCTAAGAACAAAGCGATAGCAGCCCACCAAAAGCCTGTGACAAATACTAGACCTCCCAAGCCTAAAATAACAAGACCACCCCCAACAAGCAGAACATTTTTTGCACCAATACGCATTGTTAGCATTCCCGAAAGCCCTACGGTTAGTAAATAGCCTAGAAAAAGCATTGTTCCTAGTAGCCCAGATTGTGTTGTTGACAGTGACAGCCCCTGCTGCATAAAGGGTAAGATAATCCCATAGGCCATACGCGCAAACCCTGTCGTTGTTACAATCAATAACATACCGGTTGTAACAAACAGCCAAAAATTTCTCATTTCCCTTCCCCCCATACTGAATGTTAATTAGTTTTTTACGATAATCTTACCTAGCTCATCTATTAGCTCCATTTTCCCCATCGCTGTAAAGGCATAATTATAGTTCTTGGCACTGGTAATTCGATAAATGTGCTTATTCTTTACAGCATTCATACTGTCCCACACATTATTGTCATCTAATATAGTAGGTCCGTTGTCAGCCATCAGAATGATATGATCAGGTTGAAAAGAAGCTAATGCCTCCACACTAGTTACCTTGCCACCCCAAGGATCTGGCTCTGGGGTTCCCTCTGCCTTTGATAGCTGTAAGTCATTAAACACCATATCTGCAACTCCTGTAGCAGCGTAAATTCGAATTTCCTTTGCAGTAGCTTCAATAATAGCGAAGGTCTCATCCTTTGTTTTTTCCTTAATATCAATTGCCCATTGCTGTGCCTTTGTTTCATAGGCTGCATACCATTTTTCCAGCTCTTCTTGCTTATCAAAAAGATTAGCAATAAAATTAAAGCGCTCCTGAAAGGCATTAAAATCATATGGAACCATCACCGTTGGGGCTATTTTTTGTAATTGCTCATATTGGTTTTCATGTCTTGCACCTGCAATAATCAAGTCTGGCTTTGCAGAAGCTACTGCCTCAATATTAATATCCGATGCATACCATCCGGCATTTACTGTAGTTGTGCCTAATTCCTTTCGAACAATGGGTGAAAACCTAGACGCATCTTCAATATCCGTATTGGAGCTAACCACTGGCTTGATGCCGATAACCAGCAGCTCCTCGGTTGAACCTGAAAGATCTGCTATTCGTGAAGGATTACTTGGTAGTTTCACTTTTCCAATCTTATCTTTCACTATTTTGGTTTCCGCAGCATTGCTTAAGTCATCTGAAGCTGCACTCCTTTTTTCTGTATCGTCTGCACAGCCATAAAGGCAGAACATGATTAAAACGAATAAACTAAGCCCTATTTTTTTCAAAATGTATCATCCTTCCTTTTATTGATAACCATTATCATTTAGAAACATGGTTAGTTTAATCTTTTTAAATATCGCTCTCCACCAATTGACGGATATTTCAACGGTTAGACGGATTTTATTTCTGAATGCTGGATGAAATCTTTTACACAAAAAAAGACGCCCCTATTTAAGACATCTTTGCTATCAAATGAGTTTTGGATAAATATAAAATGGGCTTCTTTGATTTCTCCATTGTGAAAGTTAAGATGCTCCCTTATGCTTACTAGTATCGATAATGATTCTCATTATCTGTTAAATACTATTTCGGAGGACTAGGTATGAAAACGTTTAATAAATATATGCTTCTTTGTAGCGTACTGCTAACTTTAGGATTAGTACTAGCTGCTTGTAGCTCGAAAAATGAAACATCAAAAAAAGAGGAAGAACAACCGGCAGAAAGCAATGTACGTGTTTATAAAGACTATTTAAATCATGAGGTGGAAATCCCAGTAGAGCCAAAGCGAGTGATTTATCATGGCGAGGGCTATGGTGATATTGTCGCGTTAGATGCCCAAACAGTAGGTGCAGGCTTCTCTTGGATTACTGATTATGCATGGGAGAAAGAGGTACAAAATGTAGAGGATGTTGGATTTCCAATCAATATTGAGAAAACACTTGAACTAAAACCAGACCTTATTATTGTTGCGACTTCAGATGAAAAGATCTATGAGCAGCTATCCAAAGTGGCACCAACCATTGTTTTCGATACCTTTGCACCTATTGAGCAACGCTTAACAGAGCTTGGAGATATATTAAACAAGAAGGAAGAGGCAGAAAAATGGCTCAGCAATTATAAAACGAAGGCAGAAACAATGTGGAAATCCTTAGTTGACGAAGGCGTTTTAAAAGAAAATGAAACGGCATCTGTTTTAACATACTATCCTGGGGATCGACTGTTTGTGATGGCACGTGCAGGGCTTTCACAGGTTCTTTACGACTCCAATGTCTTAAAGCCAGGTGAAAAAATACAACAAATACTTGATGAAGAAACTGGATTTGCTGAAATCTCCACAGAGCTTCTTCCTGAGTATGCGGGAGATCGAATTTTCATCCTTACGCCAGTACCTGATGAAGCGAAACAGTCTACAAAGGAAATGATGGAAAGTCCAATTTGGAAGGGCCTCCCTGCTGTAAAAAATGGACATGTTTACACAATTGACATTCGAAAAGCTGATAGCGATGCTTCAACTAGAGAATGGCTACTAACTGAACTACCAAATATGCTAAAGAAATAAATAGTAAGAGACATTTCATCTTTGTTGAAATGTCTCTTTACTTTTTATACAATATATTTAATTGATAATGATTTTCATTTAGAAAGGAAGTCAACTAATGGAAGACAAAAATTCAACTTCTTTTACCAAAGACTTACTTTTTCATTTAGAAACTATTGACTGTATTTCACAGAGCTATCCGTTTATTTCAACCACTCATCATACTATAATCCATTTTACGGATGGTAATGGAACGTTAACGATTGATGAAATTCCCTATCTTGTGACTAAAGGTAAGATTTTTCTTGTACAGCCTCATTCAATAATTGATTTTTCGGATGTAACTAATGGTTTCCGTTTCTATAAAATTTCCTTTTCAGCTTTTCAGCTAATAAAAGGCCCTTCTCCATATGTAGGACCCATTTTTTCTGGGCAAGTGGAATATACGTTATACCCAACTACCCGCTTTACTCGCCTAACAGAAGATTTGCATACTATGAAGCCTCATTCGGATTATCTTAAACAACAAGTAGTCTTGTATGAATTATTACATTTATTGTTTGAACATCAGCTTCATATGGATTACCAAGAAAATATTACAAAGGCTGTCGAACAAACAATTGACTATATACATAAGTATTATCAGCAGTCTTTACCAGTTAAAAAACTCGCTGAATTAGCCCATATAGCTCAATGGCAGTATAGTGCAATCTTCCAAACCTTAACCGGGAAAAAGCCATTGGATTATATAACAGATTTACGCCTAAAAAATGCAAAGGAATTACTGCTACAAACAAATGAACCTTTAAAAGATATTGCCCAGCAGGTGGGATTTGATGATGAATATTATTTTAATCGTCGCTTTCGACAGGTCGTTGGCATTCCGCCAAAGCAGTTTGCTCGTCAATATAAGCAAAGGACTATTGTTAAAGATTGGACAGGGCATGAAGTAGAGATTCCTGCGTCACCTCATCGAATTATTTATCATGGAGAAACATTTGGGGATATGTTGATTTTTAATGTACAGCCAATAGGCGGTGACAAAAAATCTATTAGTAAATCATTTTATAAAAACCATGTTCCCTATGTGCAAGATGTGGCATTTCCAATTAACGTTGAAAAATCTTCGAAGCTGAATCCAGATTTAATTATCTTTACAAATAATGACGAGCAACAATATCAGGCATTATCATCTATTGCTCCAACCATTACACTAAATTCTTGGGATTCCTTGGATGAACGCATTCTTCTACTAGGGGAGTGGCTTGGTCAACAACAACGAGCAGAAAATTGGCTAACACGGTTTAGAATACAAGAAAATTCAATGTGGCAGCAGCTGCAAACAGTCGTAAAGCCTGGTGAAACGGCTACTGTTTTTACTTTTGATCATGGTAAGCGACTTTTTGTTATGGGCTGTACAGGTCTATCGCCCGCTCTTTTTCATCCATATGGATTCCAGCCTCATAGACAAGTAAATAAATTACTACAAGCAGGAAAGGGCTATAAGGAAATACCAATTGATCACTTCCCTCAATACGCTGGTGATCGAATCTTTATGTTATTATCTGACAAGCCTGAATCGCAAAAAGCTACTATGGAGTTGCTCAATAGTGATAGTTGGAAGGAACTCTCTGCTGTACAAAATAACCACGCTTATTTAATTGACGCAACAAAATGGAATTACAGCGATGCCTTTACAAGAGAGAAATTACTGGGTGCATTACCGAAACTTTTGGTTAATGTAAAGTAATTTTCACACTAACATACAAGAGGTGACATGTTAACATGAAAACGGAAAGTGCTACAGATATAATGACAACTCAAATATCATTAAAGGATATCCGAAATTATATTGCGAAAAACCATCATCAGCCTCTAACGATTGATCATTTAGCTTTCATTTCTGGTCTTAGTTCCAGCTATTTTGGTGAGGCCTTTAAAAAGGCATTTGGCCAAAGTGCTACTGATTATTTAACAGAGCTACGCATCGGACATGCCAAACAATTACTTCGCGATACTGACTTATTGTTACGTGATATTGCTAGAAAAGTTGGCTACAGTGACGAATTTTATTTCAGTCGAAAATTTAAAAAGGAGGTTGGAGTTTCACCATCCTCTTATAGCAAAATAGCTCGTCGGCGCATTTCCACCTTTTCTGTGTCCACTACCGGGAATTTATTAGCACTAGGAATAATACCTGTCGCAGCGCCACTCAATGCTAAATGGAGTCCATATTATTACAACCATTACCAGGATAAAATTCATGTACATTTAAATATATTTGATGCGGAATCAGAGGACAACTTCAGAAAACTAGCATCTGCAAAGCCAGATATTCATATTTTCCAGGACGAGCCATCTCTATCCATGCTAAATTGGCTTGAATCAATTGGCGTCAAACACGTGTATATTAAAGCAAATAATTGGAAAACACAGTTAACAGAAGTAGCTGATGCCATCAACAAACAAAGCACTTGTAAATATTTCATTCAAACATACGAGCAAAAAGCATTGCAGGCAAAGCTTGAGGTTAAACGCGCTGTTGGAAAGGATACTTTTGCTGTACTCCGATTATGTGGAGATCAACTATTTTTATATTGTAATAAAGGAATTCAGGATGTTCTTTTTACAGATTTGCAGCTTCATTCTATTGATGCTCAACAACAAACATGTAACGAGCTTATCACTCTTGAACAGCTTTTAGCCATAAATCCAGACCGTTTGCTAATCATCATTTGCCCTGATGCAGCAACTCGAAATTATTGGCTCGCATTACAATACCTAGACAGTTGGAAGAAGTTGCAGGCTATAAAAAATGGACATGTCTATGTTTTGCCATCGAATCCTTGGTTTGAGTACTCTGCTATTGCCATTAATCGAATGTTAGATGAAACATTGTTAATGTTGACCGGAAAAAATCCAAATCTCTTTCCCGCTCCCGTCCATGGCATCCTATCTAACACTGAATTATAATTCTGTTTGAGAATCATTATCAGTAGAAGGAGACCTTGATGTACAATGAACGAAAACTGTCATAATCACTGTCAAACAATTTTTAAATCTATCTTTGTGTTAGCCTCTTTATTATTTGTTATTGGCGTACTTACTGCCTGCAATGCTCAATCAAGTAATAAGGTAGAAACACAGGCAGCCCCAGAAAGCACGAGGGAGCAAAAAGAGGTTTATCCATTAACAATAAAGGATGAGCTTGGCAATGAAGTGACATTACCTGCTAAGCCAACAAAAATATTTGCGCCTGTCATGGAGGATTCGCTGCTTGCTTTAGGCACTAAACCCATGATGCAATGGTCAAATGGCATGAAGCCACAGCTCTATTTACAAGATCAGCTACAAGATGTACCAGAAATTAGCTTTGCAAGTGGTCCCCCATCTGCCGAAGCAATTATGGCTAACAAACCCGATTTAATTATTTTGCACAACTCTTTTTATGCTGAAAATGGCACATATGAAAAATATGCAAAGATCGCACCAACATATGTGTTCAAAAATGCAGCGAGTGATTTAGAAGGTTCTATTAAAGTATTAGGACAGCTGTTGAATGAACCAGATAAGGCTGAGCAAGCATTACAAAGTTATCAAGAGAAGGTGGATACTGCAAAAGCGAAGCTGGCTGCCGTTAGTGAAGGGAAAAAAGTGGCGTTAATTCGCTTTAATGCGAAAGGAATGTTCTTTATGACTGATGAGTATTTCAGTGGTTATGTATTAACACATGAATTAGGGTTTGAACAAAGCAGCTTAGTGAAGAATGGTGCCTTCGAAGTGTCATTAGAAATTTTACCAGAGCTTGATGCAGATTATATTTTCCTCATCAATGATGGCAATCTTGGAGATGATTTTTTAAAGGAATTTAAGGAAAGTAAAATTTGGCAAAGTACTGCTGCCTTCAAAAACAATCAAGTATACGAAACATCAGGAGATTATTGGCTAAATGGGGGCATTCATGCACAAGGAAAAGTCATAGACGATGTATTGGAGTTTATAACGCCATGAAAATTATGACAAAAAAACCCTATGTATCAGAAGGCTATTTTGAATACGCGATGACTTCCCAACAACAGTTAGACTATCGAATTTTGATTGCACCACCAGCAGATGGGCCACCAGCAGATGGCTATGCTGTGATTTACGCCTTAGATGGGGATGCACTTTTTCCAACGCTTGCAGAGGCAGTGAAATTACAAACACGTAAACCAAAGGGCTATGACCCTATTCTTGTTATTGGCATCGGCTATCCCTCGAAGGAGCCATTTGATATGGAACGACGATGCCGTGATTTTACACTACCTGTTAGTGAAGAACATCTGCCGCCACGTCCAGATGGAACGCCTTGGCCTCCAAACGGCAAAGCCAATGAGTTTCTAGACTTTATTGAACATGAGCTCATGCCTGTTGTCGCAAAGGAATGGCCTATCAATAAAAAGAAACAAGCGATTGTTGGTCATTCCTTAGGCGGACTTTTCACACTATATGCTTTATGTGCAAGACCCCATTTATTTAGTCATATAGTAGTCGGAAGTCCCTCTGTTTGGTGGGCTAACAATGCCGTACTAAAAGAAATAGATAGATTTGCTGAAGCTTGGAACAGTCAGCATACTATTAATCTCCTACTTACAATCGGTGCTAACGAGCTGCCAGATATGCTCGAAGGAGCTGATCAAGCAGCAGAACGAATGAAGCGTTTAAGCGACCAAAACATTCACACTCATTATGTGAAGTTCGTTGAGGAGGATCATGTTAGTGTTCTTCCTTGTATGCTTAGCCGACTCCCTCGATTTTTAAATTCCTAATGACAATGAAAACCCCAGGTGGCAATTTCTCCACACTTGGGGTTATTTATAGCATCAAAATGATAAATGATTAATTATTTAGCATGTTTGGAAATTCTTCTAGCAGCATGTTACTTGTTGTCATATCATCATAATTCCATTTATCCTCAATGAAATGTACTTTATTGTTTTTAACGGCAGGCAAAGTTTTCCACAGTGGCTCTTGCTTTAATTCATAAAAGGCCTTTTGAGCCTCTTTATTCCCTGAGATTAATACAAATAAGTGATCGCCTTTAAGTGTCTCATGTAGCGTTTCCTTAGTAATCTCGATATATGGTCCACTATTTGGCTGTAGTGCCTGCACCTTTTTGTCCATGGCAAATCCTTTTGGTTGATACAGTAAACCTGCTACCCCGCCTGTTTTCATCACAAACATCTTTTTATTCCAAAAAAATTGGAATACCACAGCCGTTTCACCTTCAGCCACATTGCCATCTGCACGAAGCTGCTCCCACATTGCATCGGCATCTTCATTATATTTCTTCAGTAGCTGCTCTCCTTCTTCCTTTTTACCAACAATATCAGCAATGACTGGTAATCGGTTCTTTAATGGCTGCATACCATCAAAAACAACTGTTGGTGCAATTTTAGAAGCTTCTTCAACCTCATTATCCATAACATATGACAGCATGATTAAATTTGGCTTTAATGTAAGTACCTTCTCCAAATTTGTTGGAAAACCGATATCTATTGAATTAATTTTCCCGTTATCTTCTAAAACACCGCTCTCAATAAAACGTCGGTCTACCCCAACAGGCTCTATACCTAATGCAAGTAAATCACCAATCGCATTACCCTGAAGTACAATTCTTTCTGGGTTTGTAGGAATTTTTACCTCCGTTCCTTGACTATCCTTATAAATTCTTGTCTCAGACGAGCTAGCAGACTGGTTTTCTGTAACAGTCTGATTTTGTCCCGTTGTTTCATTGTTTAAACTGACAGTCCCTCCCGTACATGCCCCTAATAATAAAGTAATGCAAAGTAGCACCATTGCTGTAAATGAAGCCCTTGAACCTCTATGCATATGTATATCTTCCTCTCGCTTATATTGATAATGATTATCACTAACAATATATCGTTGGAGGCTCTCCCCATCAATAGACGATTCCATGATGTTTTGTGGAGAATCTTCTATATTTCTTTCTGTGATGAACTTTCTATACTTACCTGGAGACATGCCTGTATGTTTTTTAAAAAGTCGATTAAAATAATGGACATCATTATAACCAACACTTTTTGCAATCTCTTTCAATGCAATATTAGTTGCTCTTAAACTAGCTACCGCTTTTTCCATTCTTATATGTGTTACATACTCTATAAGGCTATAACTCGTCTCCTTTTTAAATAATGCGGATAGATGAGATACACTGTAATTTAAACGATCTGCAATAGAATCTAAACGAATTGGTTGTGTATAATGCTCCTCAATGTACAGCTTTATTTGTTCTGTAAGATCTGTTTGTTGTATTTCTATTCCTTGCTTGCTTAACTGTTGATAGATACTCAAAACAATTTGATAAAATAAAGTCTTTGCTTGAAAACGCTCAAGCCACTGTGATTGGTGCCAGCTCTTGTACATACACTGTACCTTATCATGAATAACAAATGGATAATTTGGTATAAAGCTATATTGCGTTTGAAAAATGTCTCTCTTTTCCTTTAAGTAGTTTATTTCCTGACGAACAGGATAAGAAAAAGAAGCCTTATAAAAAATGAAATAATACTCTAGCTCCTCATTTACAAAATAAATATCTAAGTTTAATCCTTTTCCACTATGTATAATCTGAAATTGTTGCACATGATAATCCATATTATCAAGTCGTACTTGAGCATCTCCTCGCGTGACAACGATAAACATACTCGATGGAACTTTGTATGATCTCAAAGATTCCCCAATGTTCAGTATCCTATGGCGAACATCTAGTACCTTAATTAAAGCATGATTCCATAGTAATAAATCTTCTATATCCATATTTCGTTCCTACCTTCCTAATATAATTGACTTATATACTAATTATTATAAGTGATAATAATTATCAATTATAAAACAGATATATGAATTTTGACGTTGTAATACTCTAATGAATACAAAAATCTGAGACTCTAGCATGTAAAACTAAAATTAATAACATCATTTAGTTCTCCACCTGAACTACATCACAAACATCCTCATACAACGTAATCTTTTCTGCATTCACACAAAAAGGATTAAGTCCAGTAAAACACTGAACTTAATCCTTTTAAATTACTCACATGATTATTTAGAAATTTTACCTTTTACAAGATACTTATTTCCATATTTATCTACTATAACAATTACAATATAATCATCCTCAATGAATGGGAAGGTATTATTTGTAATTGGTTGCACTGTTCGTCCGTTCTTAAGCTGCGTTTTACCATTACCATGGCTAAGGCTTGTTAATGCTCCAGAAGTACTTGGATCAATTACCTCAATTGGTTTAACATTATCTATATCTGTAGATGCATATGTCTTACTATATACTGTGTAATAGTAGTTGACCTCTTCTCCAGGTTCCACTGAAGGATCTGAGAACGTAAAGTCGAATGTTGCATTAATTTTATTACTTCTATCCACAGTTATTGGCTCTTGAAGCTTAGCACTTTCAATATTGGTTGTAAGAGTTCTATAGATATAAGATGCTTTAGGCTTACCTTTTGTGAACGGTATTTGTGTATTGGCGATAATTGCACTGCCTTTATCTGTAATATTCGCATTTACTGTTAATGCAAAGCTTTGATCTACTTGATTATTAAATGTAATAATCATTTTTCTAGGTTTCCATGTCTCTTTTACATCTGCACCATCTTCCCATGCCCATGTATAGCCTGGTAATGTCGCAGTTGTACCATCTAAGTTTGTAAAATTAAAGAATGACTGATTATTTTTAATAACGCTTCCTGGATTCGCAGGGTCTCCGACAGCTTCTGAGAATGTAACCTCAAAAGTTTTTCCATCAATTCGTTTAAAAATAGGGTCCTCTACTCTTGGAGCTGTGCCATCAGAATAGATATTTTCTCTCATCCAACCTGTACTTGTTTCATCATATCCATCAGAAGTAGCGTTGGATCTGTACACTGTTATATTTCCATACGTATCTGCTGCACCAAAATACACAACGTAATCCTTGTGTGGCTCTAAAGTTACTCCTGCAGCTTCAGATAATGGGAATGATCCCTTTCCACTTTTCTTAACGCTTGGGCTATTTCTTAATTTATCCTCTAGGAATTTACGTTCAGCAGGTGTATCAATTTTTAGATTTGCTGAATCATTTGTTGTGCCATCTGCATTTTTCTTCGGTACAAACCAATAATGAAGCTCTGTTGTTTCATCAGTATCAAAGGAAATCATAGCTTTCGTATCATCATTTTCTTTAGGTTTTACTACTAAATTTTTAATTAACGGTGCTCTTGTATCACCAATCATTTCCTTAGAGGTAATTTTCGAAATTTCCCCACCACGATCCTTTAAGACCATATACACGGAATAGCTTAAGAATGGATTTAGTTTGTCTTTTGTAATCGTTATTGGGAATTTTTTTGTAGCTTCCTCTAAATCAGCTGGGCCTGATCCACGATCAATATATATATCCTTCCCACCAATTTGGAAATAACCTGATTTTAATGATGCTTCATTTGCAAACTCATTCACAAAATCACGTTCTGTAATGCCCTTGTCTGTTAAATATTGCTTAAACGTTTTTACTTCTCCATTGTCTTCAACTGTATCAGGCAACACCATGTAATAATAAGTTCCGGCCTTACTTGGCTTAAACTCTACTTCAGAGCGTCTAAAGTTATCATTTTGATCTGGCTTACTAACTACATTTTCAATCGTTATGACAGGCATATCAAATTTTTCATGGATATATTCCGCATAGTTTCGCACAGGTTTGCCAGGATCAACAGTATTCACATTTTCAAAATCATTACCCGCTAAGTCCTTTACACCTGGTAAAACAGTAGCGCGTAATGTATCACCGTAAACAAAGCCTGTTTCAGAAGGGATCGTTAGTAATACTTTTTTATCTCCTTCTTTATATTCTACTGCAGAAGGCTTAATTTTATTTTGTCCTGTTGTGTTAACAATAACTGTCCCTGATAAATCATAGTTATTTATATTACGAGCACTTTCAGGATCTAATGCCTCGTTTAAATATAAGTAAAATTGATTTGATTTTCCTGTTTGTTCCAGTTTTGTTTGCTCAACATAAGGATGAATATTATCCAATGCACTTGTCGTAAACTCTTTGATAGCCTCTTTTGGAATAGGATCTACCGAATAGTTACCCGATGCATCCTTCATCACCACATAGAGCTGGTACACTTCCTCTGCCTCTAAGCCTGATAAAATCTCCGTAATTCCTAGTTTTCCTGCAACAGCCTTACCTGTACCTGTTGGCTTTGCTACTATATCTGCAGTTGTTGGATCAGCTGCAGTCGTCTTTTTACGAACATAGTAGTAATAATCTCCAGGCTCACTTGCTGTAAATGTAAACTCTGCTCGTTTTCCACCATGTAAAGGATTCACCTGTAGAGATTTTACTGCTGGCGGTGAAGCATCCTTCATCTGGAAGGATTCTGATTTAAGATCAGAAACATTTTTCGCGCCATCAACGACCATTATATAAACAACATATTCTTTTTTCTCACCTAAATTTGTCACTTTAAAGGTGTTGTTATTTAATAGCGCTGAGCCTGTTCCACTTGCGACATTATCAGTAGATATACGATCAACCATTTCTCGTTTTGTTGGTGGGTCAACATCCTTTTCGCGAACTATATAGTAATACGTGCCGACTTTATCTGAAGTAAAATCTACCTGTACATCACTACCATTCAATACAGATACTTTTGTGATATTAACGACAGGCTTAGTTTTATCTGCAGGCTTTTGGTTCTCAATATCATCCTTATCGATTGGTTTGCCGTCTGGATCTGTAATACTGCCAACATTATCTTTATCCTCTAGGAAATCATCGAAAATATTATTTGGCGATTCACCCTTCGGTATAATAACTTTGTCAATATACGTGTAGTCACCAATATCCACCCAGCCGTATACATTATCCACATATAGTGTGCCTACTCGACCATCTATATAAAGCTCTAAATCTGTAAAGCTATTGTAGTTAATCCAGTCGATATTGCTATCTCCGTAAATTGTCAGCTTTGTCTCTGTATCAAGGTTTAGTGTTCCGATATCACCTTGAATCTCAAATTCTCGAACACTACCGATAATATCCACACGTGGTAGCTTAGTATTCGTTTCGATTTTTGTACCGCTTTGAGATACAACTAAACGCGATACAGTACTGTTATAAAATTCCAGATGTTTCTCCACATTTTTCATGGTCACTTTTTCTTTAGACCAGTTTTCGAATGGTTTGTTTTTATCTGGATTCTTTTCTGAGTTTTGATTTGTCCAATTTTGAAGATCAGACGATGAATTGCTATTGGACGAGGACGAGCTTTCCCCATTTGAATTTTCTGGATTTGACCAGTTGATAAATGAAAAATTAGTACTTGCTGTGCGCCCCATCGATAATGGCTTATAGCTGGAAGCATTTAAATGTAAAGGTGGTCGCACTGTTTCGTTTACTAGCATTGTGCCAGTCAATGTGATATTAGAAAATCCAATATAGTTTCCATTGACAACGATGGTTGCACTAAATGAACCATACTCACCATCAAAATCTAAAAATTTTGAGCTTGTGCCGCTTGCATTCAATGTTAGCTTAGAAACGGATTGAATGGTTTTCCCAGATAAATTACCCTCAATAATTGCTCCCTGTAAAACCGGTGCATTATACTCATTAAAAACATTTGCTAAATTTTCAGGTACAGTGTAAGGCTCCGCATTTATGTAGACTACATCATCTTCAACACCCGTAATCTTGTAAGAGGACGCATTACCCTTTTTATCTTGTGCGCGAACAATGAAAGAGGCAATCTGACCACGTGTTACTGGATTAAATGGAGAAAATGTAACTGCCGTAGTTCCATCTGTAACCTTTAAATCTACTAACGTTTGGATATAAATAGCATTACTCGTTTGGCTATTAACATCTTGAAAGCTATGATTATAATTTGAAGCTACCTCAAATTTAAATCCAAGCACCAGCATTTTTGCTAATTGGCCACGTGTAATAACTTCATTTGGCATAAATGTTCCGTTCGAATATCCAGACATGATCCCTGCATTTTGTAATGCCGCTACGTATTTGTAATATTCACTACCTTTTGGAACATCCTTATAATAAGGGTCCTGTACATTTTTTAAGTCTAGCTTTAATACAGTAGCCAGCATTTTCGCTGCCTGACCTCTTGTTACATTTTGATTTGGTCGGAAGGTATTGTCTGCAAACCCACTAATTGCACCCTGAGAATGTAATTTTAAAATATTATCATAGTGACTTGAATATTGATCGATATCCTTAAACGGTGAAGTAGCTGCTTCTGCCTTTTGCGGTGGTGGCACTACTAAAGCGATTCCGCTAGTAGCAAAGACAGTTGCAATAAGGGCTTTGTTCACTTTTTGGATTTTTGTTTTATCCATCCCACTCATCCTTTCACTTATGGATTTTGATACGTACAAATATCAATTTCATCATACCCTTTATATCGACAGGTAATTAGAAAACCTTCATAGGTAATTCTAAAATACTAATAGAAAGTCGTGCATTAATCGGTGCTTTGTGAAATTAAAGTGTACGTTTGGGCAGTGAATACACCTCTTTGAGATTTCCCCTCTCCAATTGATGGCTATTTACTCCTTTTTTAAATACTCTTCCTTCACATATGAGCATCATTCATTGTTTAATGAGATTCCTGCATAAAAAAACCAAGGAGCATCGGTGCTCTCTTGGCTTTAACGATATATAGGCATACATCTAGTCGTTCTTGTAAATGTCATAAGGGAAAAGGGGGGTAACCTTACGTCTTGTCAAGTCGATCAAGAGATGTGTCCCGAGTTTGCATATTAGTTGAACATGATTTAGAGGTTATATGTCAAATCATTTAAGAGTAGCTTACCCAAATGATTTCTACATTAATCATGTACCCTAAAAATAGCAATGTATGCCTATCTGTCATAAATTTTTCACTGGTTTTCTTGCCCAGCTACCATTACTTGATTACGCCCTGCTTGCTTAGCAAGATACAATGCACCATCAGCGGCTTCAAATAATGCTTCAGTTGAGTCAGCCATTTGAGGATAGACAGCCACACCTGCCGATAATGTCACTGGTCGGCCACAAGGACTAATCGTGTTAGCTAAAACCTTACGCAGCTGCTCTGCAACAGAAGCAGCTTCCTCTGCTGCAGTATTAGGCAATAGCATAACAAATTCTTCCCCACCATAACGGCAACACACATCTCCTTCTCGAGCTACAGCTTCCATATTCTTCGCTAAGAATTGCAAAACCTTATCCCCCACAGCATGACCATATGTATCATTCACACTTTTAAAATGATCTAAATCTAACATAATGATCGCGTGAGGTAACTTGTTTTCTTGCCATTCTGTCAGCATTGCATCCATCGTACGGCGATTTGTTACCCCTGTTAGTGGATCAGTGGTAGATTGATCCTTAAAAAACATTACCTGTCCATGTAAAAAGGACAAGCTCCTTATTAAGGCACTTTTTAAAGAGTACGCTTCAAAATACCAGCCCTGAACTGATTTTAGGCCTTCAACATTTTTAGTATCTAGGCTCTCCTCTGTTAAAGTAGCTAGTTGCTGTAAAGGACTAGCGATACGTGCTGCCGCCCAAAGCACAATAAAGATTGAAACCAGCATAAGTGGTATTGATTTTATAGCCACATCCTGTACCCGGTCAAAAGAAGGCGCTAATGCTACATCTAAAGGTCTTTGAGAAACAACTCCCCACCCTGCTAAAGATACTGCACTATAGCCAGCGAGCATTTCAATGCCTCTTGTATTCTCTACTAGCTGTGCGCCATTCTTTCCAGAAATCACAGCCTTCACGACTTTATTATCAGTAACAATATCATTGATTCTACTTGGGTCCTGATGGTAAATAACTCGACCATCTTCATCTACTACATATACATAAGAACCATCATGGCTATAATGTTCTCCCAATAAAGTATTGAAAGCATTTTTTTCCTTCAAATAAATGGTCCCAGCTACCATTCCTAGATATTCATTCGACGCTGAGAATATAGGATAGGATATAAAAATAATTAGACGTCCTGTAATTGCCTCATAAGGTTTTGATATAAGCGGCTCCTTTTTAGTTAAAGCATCTTTAGCACCAACTGATGTTAAAACATCACCCTTTATTTCTATAGAAGGAGGTGAAATAGAAAGCACACGGCCATCTGCATTCGTTATAACGACAGAGTTAAACATACTATTTTGCATTTTTAAACGATCCGTTTCCTGATCCAATGCATTTTCATCATCCATCTTTGAACTCATATTGCCAGCACTATAACCTAAAATTTGAAAAGCCTCCTCTAGGTAAGCATCTGCGGTAGATGCTAATTTTTGTGCATACACTCGATTTGTTTCCAATGTATTTTCCTTAATTGAGTCAACATTCATTCGATAACCGCTCCATAGGCTACCAATACTTGTAAGGAAAAAAGCAGCCATTGCTACTCCCATAATTAAATGTTTTAACTTTAACTGATTTGATTTCAACTTTCACACCCCTATTTTTCTTAATGAGTACATTTTCTTATTTTATTAGAAATAATTTGTTGAAACAGTATATTTTTTAAAGATATATTATATCTAAAGTAACATTATAGAGTAAGTAACTAAATTTATCCTCTCGTTTTTTGATAAAAAATGTAGTATTTTTATAGTAATAAAACGCAATTTTTCTGATAGATTTTTTACTTAAACAGAAGAGGATTGAAGTATGTTGATTTATAAAACAGCTCCAATTTTATTGGGCTTCGGTATGGGATTATGGGCTAATGCCTCTATCAACTTAAATAAAAAAACTTATTCGAGTGCATTTACGCAAAAAGATTTCTCGAAGAGCAGCTTTCAAAGTGAATACAAAATGGAATGGCATCGAATAGGGACAGATGATTCCCAATTCTCTCTTGTAGGAAGGCATAATTCTCAAGTCGTTGGTGGATACGAGACAAGGTTAGAGCATATAGCATTTGGTATTAAAATAGGTGCTAATCGAATAGAGGTCACTAAAAAATACGGGTCTCCTCTCAAAGCTATTCACTATCAAAAAACAAGTTATTTGCTAAATTATATGGATTGTACAGACAATGAAGCACATGGTACCTATTTAATTAATCAACACTATGTCACTTTTTTCTATGATCTACACAAAAACAATATAGTTCGCTCCGTTCTTTGGATCCGTGCTGCTACAGAATTAAACAAAAACGGATTCTATGGAGAACCTTCCAATGAATTACGTACAGGATTTGAAGATTTAATGGTTGAACTCATTAATCATGAACGAGCCGTAGAAGGATTGCAACCACTTATTTATGATAATAGATACAATCCTATTGCTCGCCAGCATAGTAGTAATATGATAACTTATCAATTTTTTAGCCATGAGGATCATATAGGTCATCATTCTAATGATAGACTTACTGCTGGTAATGTAGATTATTTTTGGTATGGTGAAAATATCGCCTCTGGTCAATGCAATAGCATTTTTGCTCACGAGGCACTGATGAATTCTACAGGACATCGTAGGAATATTTTAAGAAAAGAATTTACGCATGTTTTTGTTGGCATCTGCTTTAAAAACAATGGTTTACCTTATTTTACAGTGAATTTCTATTCAAAGTCATAGCGTAATATTTCTTAAATGAATGGCTCTCAACGTTCGTGTAATGGCTTGAAACGAAACTTACCTTTTTCTTGACTATGTTACTTTTAACACTAAAAAATCTCTATGTGTAATTTATTGCATAGAGATTTTTTCGCCTTCATATTTACGGAATTTTCAAACAAAAGGTGGTTATTTTCTGAAATTTGACAGTAAATCTATATTCAAAATTTTTTTACTTTTATTGTTATTCTGACATATAATTTTCAGACTAATTATTTTATAATAAAATTTAACATAGTCAAGCCATTGATTCTTCTGTTATAATACTGATAAATTTATACAACACTGTATTAATACAGATACAATACAGGCTTTTTTCACAAAATGGGGTTAAGAGAAAAGTGTTGCTAGGCATCTTTAAATAGATGGCATTAGCAGCCTACACAAAAAGGGGTTGGGAGATTTGGGTATTTTAAAGGGGTTAAAAATTCTCGATTTTTCTGCATTACTACCAGGGCCAATGGCGACAATGATATTTGCTGATTTAGGTGCGGAGGTTATTCACGTGGAATCTTCGAAACGTGTGGATTTAACACGAATCATGCCTCCTTATGATGAAAATCAAGAGGCATATATACACCAACATTTAAATCGTTCTAAAAAGTCATTAACGTTAAATTTAAAATCGCCAGAGGCTGTGGAAATCGTCAAGTCACTCGTTAAAGAGTACGATGTTATTATTGAAGGTTTTCGCCCTGGCGTTATGCAACGACTTGGCATTGGCTATGAGACACTTAAGGAAATCAATCCAAAGGTTATTTATTGTGCAATTACAGGTTATGGTCAAACGGGACCCTATAGCAATCGTCCAGGACATGACAATAACTATCTATCATTAGCTGGTTTACTGGATTACTCTCGCCATAAGGACAAAAAACCCGTTTCAATGGGAATTCAGCTAGCTGATATTGCAGGAGGCACCATGCATGCTGCAATCGGCGTACTAGCAGCTGCATTACATCGTGAAAAAACAGGGGAAGGGCAATATATCGATATTAGTATGACAGATGCTGTATTTTCACTTAATGCTATGTATGGAGCTGCATACATTGGAGGTGGACGAGTGCCTCAGCCAGAGCAGGAAATTTTAAATGGTGGCAGCTACTATGATTTTTACAAAACAAAAGATGGCAGATTTTTCTCAGTAGGAAGTCTGGAGCCTCAATTCCGCAAGCTGCTATGTGAAGCACTTGATATTCCTGAGCTCATTGATAATACTTTTAATGATTCATACTATACACAAATTCGTTTTAAAGAGGCAGTTCATGATGCTTTTTTATCAAAAACCTATAATGAATGGCTAGAAGTGTTCAACGCGGACTTCGAGGGATGTGTGGAACCCGTTTTAACTTTTCCTGAAGCGTGCGAGCACCCACAACTGAAAGCTCGCGGCATGATTGTTGATATTCCCAAAAGCGATGGTACGACGCAACAACAAATTGCATCTGCCTTTAAATTTGACGGAGCCCAACCTGAATATAAGCATGTAGGTGCCAAGCTTGGAGAGCATAATGAGGAAGTGTTATCTGCTCTTGGCTTTAGTGTAGAAGAAATTGCTGATTTAAAAGACAAGGGTGTTTTAGAATAAACATAAAAGGAGTGTTAGTGTAAATATGCACTAGACACTCCGTAAGCCCGTATTCAAATAACGCATATAAATAACTAGGCACTTCCAGTACGATAGACGTATCAATTATTGGGGGTGCTTCTTTATGTCAACTACTAAACTAACAATCGTCCCTGTGACACTGGATTCCATCACGGACAAATATTC
>NZ_JBXAPF010000022.1:0-86960 GCF_058803665.1 Lysinibacillus sp. GW821-FHT14F06 | reverse complement strand
GCATCCTTTTGGTCATTCTTTGTTTGAAGATTGTCATCTAGCTCTTTGGAACGATTGACATGATGAGGATTCACCATGATAAATGGAATTCCATGTGCTTGAAGATAGGCAGCGAGATTCATCCAGTAGTGACCTGTGGGCTCGAAACCGACAAGAATTTCACTTTTTTCATGGGTAGCACGTAAAGCCAGTAATCTTTCATAAAAAGCATCGAAACCTTCTCTTGTTTGCGAGAAAGGGAACGATTTATGGAGCACGCGTCCTCTTTCATCAACCGCGCATGCATAATGTGTACGCTTGGCAATATCGATACCGATGACGAGTGTTTTTTCAGAGACTTGATTAATCTTTTGGTTCCTATTAGAATTCATAAAAGGAGTCCTCCTGTGTGATAGTGGGTCAATGGCTGTTGACACTCATGCATCATACAAGAGGGCTTTTCTGATTTCAAGCCCCTGAAAATCCTTCTAACAGGAATGCTCCTTATTGCTATTTGTCTGTACTTTAACATGGTAAAATTGGTAGTTGTAGAACCACTTTGTAGAAATTTTTAAGGTACCAATTTCAAGAGGAGGCGAAATATATTGTTATGGATACCAATTGACCGTTCTTCAGCTATACCTTTAAATCGGCAAGTCTATCAGCAAATTCGTGAAAACATTTTAAGTGGCGAACTGCAAGCAGGCGTAAGGCTTGCATCAACACGTGAGCTTTCTTCTGAGCTACACGTTTCAAGAAATGTCATATTGGAGGCCTATGATCAACTTTTAGCTGAAGGTTTTTTATTTGCACAGAGAGGTTCGGGTACATTTGTTGCAGAGGGCGCCTCTTTAACAAAAGCAGATACCCCACAAGAAATACAGGAAGTTGATCATAAACATGCAAAGAATGATATCATTAATTTTCGCTCAGGAATCCCAGCACTAGACCTCTTCCCTCGCAAAACCTGGGCAAAGCTCTCACATCAGCTATGGAGTGATAGCGAATCAACGGATTTGGGCTATGATTTACCTGAGGGTCGTCTAGAATTAAGACAAACATTGGCTCACTACTTGAAAAGAACGAGGGGAGTACAATGTCATCCAGAGCAAATTATCATAACATCTGGTGCTACACAAGCAATGACGTTAGTTTCCAGATTACTTTTATCGCCCAATGATATAGCCATAATGGAAGATCCCATTACGAATGATATTCAAACAATCTTTACATCCTCTGGTGCTACGATTTATCCCATTCCTGTTGATGAGGATGGAATGAAAACTACTTTATTGCCAGAAAACATAGAGCCAAAATTTATATTTCTCACACCCTCACACCAATTTCCGTTAGGTGGTGCATTACCAATACAGCGCAGAATTCAACTAGTCCAATATGCAAGAAAATATCATTGTTACTTGATTGAGGATGATTATGATAGTGAATTTCGCTATGAGGGCTTGCCTGTAAGCTCCTTACAAGGATTAGATCCAGAGCATGTACTTTATATTGGTTCCTTTAGTAAGATTCTCTCTCCAGCACTACGCATCGGATATATCGTTTTGCCGACACATCTTATTGAAAAATGCAGGCAGGTGAAATGGTTTACAGATTTACATACGCCCTCTTTAGAACAACTTACTCTGGCACGTTTTATAAGCGAAGGCTACTTGGAACGCCATATTGCAAAGATGAAGAAATTTTATAAAAGGCAACGTAACTTTCTTATACAATGTTTACATACAGCTTTTTCTACTAACATAAAAATACTTGGTTACTCTACAGGTATGCATTTGGTTGCCGAATTTAAGGACATTCATTTTTCTCAAGAGATATTGTTAAAAATCGAACAATTTGGAGTTAAAGTATACCCAGTGGAGGATCATACCATTGTAAAGGGAAACTATTATAATCGAATAATTATTGGCTATGGACATTTGAAGCAGGAAGAAATTGAAGAGGGTGTGGAAAGACTTTTGCGAGCACTGAATTCAACAGTAAAATAAAGCAAACATCTTTTATCAAAAAAACTTTCTAAATTTGATTGGCATCGAATTTAGAAAGTTTCTATATATTTTTACTGAATGTATTAATGACTAACATTCCACATACATTTTCACCAACCTTGCTCTTTATCCGAAAAGGTTATTAGATAAGGTAACACAAAATAATAGAAGGATGTAAAAAACCCAACAGCAAATAATAGAACAAGAAAAAGATGTAGATCAAATAATGTATGGAGCGACATTGAACAAAGAGGAAACAAATAAATGATTATTTTATTTTGGTTATCTCTAGGATTGGCATAAATTAATTTATTGCAGAAATCACATTTTTCTCGAAATGGAATGAAGGACTTTTGAAAAATTTGCTTCCTTGACATATCATTTCTACAATGAGGACACTTACTCCATCGCCTATCTCTCATACTATACGTTTCCCAAAGTATCATACATGTAATAAATAAAATGGTAAAGCAGGTTTGTACAAACCATAACGTATGCCAAAATAAAATTGCACCCATCCATAACGAACCAAGGCCAGCTAACAATAATAATGTTGACATAATCGGCCTGTTCAAAAATATAATCCATTTTCGCAATCGTTCATTTTCCTGCCATCGAGTCACAACGCGTATATTCTGTTTAAAAATATAATAAGTCATGAAGACTAGGATGCTATTCACAATGCTCCATATGATTACTGACAGCGGTAAATGAATTTCGTTCGCAGTTGTATACCTTATACTAAGAATAATCATAAAGATCGATAGTACAATAATAGTTAGTAAAACAATTACGACGTATAAATATGAACCCTTCATCCTTTCCTCTTTTTTATCCAACACTATTTTTTGAGTATCTTGTATATGAATATGCTCTTCTTTCCCCTTAATTTTTGAGATTGCACGTCACCTCCTGATAATTTTTTAAAATATCCTTATTTCTTGATTTTATGACAAAGATTTCCTTCAATTATTCAAGAAATTAATATCCATTACTACCCTGTTTTCATTATGGTGGAATTCGTATTAGTCGCTTTGCTTTCATGTTGGCTCACATTTCAGAACAATATAAAGAGCAGCCTCTTCTATATTTTACATATTTTGATTGGGAATTGTAAGGATGTAGCATTCATTATAATACACGTGTTAGAAAAAGAAATATTGAACTAAATGAAAAATAGCATTTAACAACCTTTTGATCCTTAATTTTGAGTTTATTAAAAATATCCTTTATATTTTATGATAAGTTTTAGTTTCTTTGTTCAAAAAGAAGAACTCAGCGTTAAATTAAAGAAATAAGGAGGTTACCTTATGCTTGTTACAATTCATAAACAACAAAATCATTACATCGTCAAGTTCAGCCGCTCATTACCATATCCAACGGAGACGGTTTGGGCTGTTTTAACGGAAAATGACAAGCTTCAAAAATGGATGAGTAACTTAGAAGTCATCAATCTACAGAAAAATGGTAAAATCCATTTTAATATGAATGATGGCACAGATGTCTTTTTAGAAATCCGTATAACAGACTATGCAGCAAAAGAAGTGCTTGAATTTGATTGGGGCAATGATAAGGTCAGATTTGAGCTATCCCCTACAGACAACGGTTCCGTACTCCTACTAGCAGAATCAATTGAAGAATTAACAGACCATACTCCTAAAGATTTAGCTGGTTGGCATATATGCTTGGATCTGCTGTCAGACTTATTAAATAGAACGATACATGAGAATTTTCCAATGGAAGAATGGCAAAAACAGTTTACAGAATATAAGCAGCTTGTAGCGGAAGTAGAAAAGATTTAAGCGGAGTGTTAACACAGCGGCAGCAACATGATGTTTTTTGTGCGAAAGCGTAGTGTTAACGTAGCGGCAGCAACATGATTTTGGTCACTCAGGCGTTTTCACAGGAAGTGAAGTTCTTAGCCTGAGTTCCGCTATTTCAGCGGGCATTTGTACGCTGAACTATAGAGATGGAAGTATTCTCTGAAGCAAGATAAAATTACCCTCCTAGAGCCCTATTCTCTGCTCTAGGAGGGTTTTAATTAGTGGTAAAATGCTGTTGCTATTTCAAGTGTTTTTAGTGGATCTTTTATGGAATCAAGTGTATAGACAAGGGCTTCATCCTGCCAAACAATTAAATTTCCTGTTTCATAAACATCTAAATGGGCAGAACCGTTTTGCTTTGGCACTGGAAGCATATGCGTTTCTAAAAATTGTACTGCCTGCTTTGCAAGCTTTACACCTGCTTCTGGATTGTCTGTTCGTGTATGAGTCGCTATTGCCCATCTCCCCTCATTCCAGCCAGTCCATAACGATCCAACGCCAGCATCCTGATAGCCTTTAATTTTATAGCCAAGATCGACCTCCTGACCACCACTCTTGCTAAAATTCTCAAAGGAAATCTGCTCATTGGCTTCTTTTGTACTTCCATATTGTTTCACAGTAAGTCGGGCAAGCACTGTCGCAGATTCTGGATTTTTAAGCTTAATATCATTAATAGGTAAATACTGTTCACTTTCATAAAAAATAATTTCAACTTGTTGATTCTCAGCCTTAGTCGTTGCCGTTAGGAAAGCACCTTCTGGAACAGGGAGCTTTGCTGGCAGATAAATAGGAAGCTTTGTTTTTAGCTGTTCCTTTATATTCTTTAAAGCTTCAGTCTGTGTAATGGATGCTACTGTGTTTTCGTTATTGTCATTCGTTTCAGGCTTTTCATTCTGTTTTTCAGGTGCCTGTTGATTTTCATTTTCCTGTGATGGAAGATCTTTTTCCGGTTGCGTGTTATTTTTTTCATCACTGTCAGAGCAGGCGCTGATGATAGTGAAACTAAATAGCATTAGAGCAAAAAGTAGTTTTTTCATGACATTGCCTCCTATTTTAAATGCTTTATTATTGTATTTTTCCCTGCTCGTTATCGGCTTAAACGTTTATTTTAGTTCATTAATTCGCTTCGTTAGCTCATTAAACTTTTGATCTAGCCAAGCATAATCCCTATCCTTGGTTGGTAAAAAACTCAGCTTCCCTAATATCTCTTGTCTTTCTGTTTCAAGCGTTAAACGCAGTGTCTCTTTAGCATTAACTGTTGAGAGAGAATTATCGCTCCATTTTTTCTCGATACGATGATGGTGTATCTCCCACACACTATCCGTCACCTTCTCAAGAAAATATCGATCATGTGATACTACAAGTAATGTACCCTTATATTGGGCAAGCGTTGTCTCCAGCTGTTCACGTGACGGTAAATCAAGATGATTTGTTGGCTCATCCAAAATTAGAACGTTTTTATCTTCTAAAATATACACCATCAGTTTACATTTCACCCGCTCCCCCATACTCATCTTTCCTATTGGAGATGTCCAATGGGCTGATGTAAACCCTAAATGCTTCATGAGATTTCTTACCTTACCGCGCTCTTCAAAGGTATCTTTATAAAAGAATTGCTCTGGTGTCTGCTCAAGTGGCAAATCAAATACCTCTTGTGTTAAATAGCCAATATTTGCTGCAGAAGATATCCAAATCTCCCCCTCAGCCTTCAACTGACCTAAAAGTATTTTTAATAATGTCGTTTTTCCACTGCCATTGGTTCCCGTTATAGCAATTTTATCACCAAATTTAGCAGTCAAATTGACATCCTGAAACAGCAGCCGTTCTTCAAAATGCATCTTTAAACGCTTTATCTCTAGCATTCTCTTGCCTACTCGTTGATTTGTTCCTAAGGTAAAACGTATTTCATCTTCAGGAGCAACTGCTTCAATCTTATTCTTTGCTAACTCCTTCTCTAACCTTTTTTTCTTTGACTTAATCTGTGCATCCATTCGCTTTGCTTTGACACGGTGATACTCCTTAAATCCCTCCTTCTTTGTAGATTGCGCATGTGCCTTTTGAGACCAGGATGTTAAAGCTTGCATTTGGTCTTCTATTCGTTCAATTTGTTTTTGCTGCTTTTCATATGCTCGCTGCTGAGTTAATTTGCGATGCTCTTTAGCCTCCATATAGCTTGAATAATTACCACTATGCTCAATAAGTTTTCCCTCTTCCAATGACCAAATTTTCGTTGCAATCTCATCTAAAAAATACCGATCATGGGAAACTACAATGATTGTGCCAGTATAATTTTTTACTTGCTCTATCAATATAGCCATGCTCTGCGCATCCAAATGATTTGTTGGTTCATCAAGCAAGAGTACCTGGGCGTTTTTGGAAAAGCCTTCTGCAAGCCGCATCTTCAGCTTTTCTCCACCACTTAATGTAGAGAAGGGTACATTGGGAACCAGCCATTTCGCCAGTAAATCAGCCTCATTCGTTGTAACCTCCGTCAAATCAAAATAAGCTAGTTCTTGCTCTACATAGACAACTTTTACAGAATATAGCCAGCGTAGTTGTCCTGTAGAGGGCTCTAATAAACCTGAGATCAATTGTAATAATGTGGATTTACCAGCACCATTTCTTCCGATGATGCCTATTACCTCACCTTGTTTTACGGCACCTGAAACATTGTCAAAAATCATTGTGTCGTTAATTTCATATCGTACATCCTGTAATTGCAGAATTTCCTTCATACGTATCCATTCCTCTCAATTTAGAGGGACAAAAAAATCCCTCCAATTATTTTGGAAGGATTAGTCGCAACAATATCATGCACAAATAAGCTATTAAACAGCTAACTTTGTGTCCATTACTAAAAATGCAAGGTTTCCTGAACATAGGAAAGCACAACGAAGCATCAACATTATTGACACAAACTGTAGTGATGGAAAATGGGCAGACTAATCCTATTTTTGAGTCATTGAAAAAACTTTTTCATGTACAAAAATTAAGATTAGTTATTCATTAGCCCCCCATCGTCCCTTCATTTTTCGTTACAATCATTGTAACATCATTTTTACAAAAGCCAAATATTTATACTACCTAAAACATTCAAAGGAACGTATGCTATTTCTAGTAATGGTACGGAAGCGCCAGCCATAGCGATTGCTCCATCTAAAACCAGCTACAAATTCCCGCCCTACCGCAGTTGGGAAAAACCAAAAGCTTCTTCCATTATTCATCCAAATAAACGTATTTCTAAATAGACAGGATCGGATACCACTTGAGCCTACTTGCCATGCTGGAATAGGTGGTGAAAAGCTTGGTGGTGTGCTCATTGGCATTTGACCTGCTGGCGGTGGTCCAAAATTAGGTGGTCCAAACGACGATTCAAAATTAGGTTCATTCCAACCTGGGCGTCGGAAGTTCTCTCCATATGGATTATAATACAATACAAACTCCCCCCTTTTACTTAAGTCAGTATATGAAAAAGGGCGAATAACTGTTGCACTATTGCCTAGAGGATACATTTTATCTTCATTCAGCAAATGTTTATTGTATCGAAAGCATAGCGGCAGATACAGAAGACTCCCCCCTCTACAGGTGGTGAGATGAATGCGGTTTTGTTTCCTTTTCAGTGGGTGTTCAAACACCTACTGAAATAGCGGAACTCAGTCTAAGAACGCCACGTCCTGTGGCAACGACTGAGTGACCAACATCATGTTGCTGCCGCTACGTTAGCACTACGCTTTCGCACAAAAAAACATCTGTTGGCCCAAAGCCTCCGGCGGATGTCACGGATTTTCATAGGAATGAATTGTGAAGGCACAATTCATTCCGGACGCATTGTTTATCTGTGCGAAAGCGAAGCGACAGCAACAAATGTTTTCTGTAGCGAAAGCAAAGCGGCAGCTACAATTACGCCAAGGCGAAATTGATACTCAATCTCCTAACAACCAACTAACGAATCTTGTATAATAAAAGGTAGTTTTTTCAAGGAAAGGGGAACTTATGCGAAAATTTGCTTTTATTATCACTACGATTCTATTATCCTTGGGCATTTGCATCTACTTTTTTGCGGCTAATCATGCAGCTGAATCTACCAGTATTTCTGAAAGACTAGCAGCAGTGAAGGATTACAAATATTATTTAGATAAAGGTAACAAATCCATTGGTAAAGAAATGGCTAAAGTTGACTTAGTCATAGTGGAGCCTATTGAAATGCAACAACGCTATATTGATCAGGCTAAAAGAAATGGGACATTAGTGTATGGTTATATAAATGCTATGGAAGCAGACAAATGGAATTCAGAGCTATATAATCAATTACTGGAAGAGGATTTTTATAGGGATGACCATGGAGAAAAAATGTATTTCTCAGAGTGGGATTCGTATTTAGTCGATATGACCTCTGAGCATTTTCAAGAGCTCCTGCTAAAGGAAATTAAAAAGCAAATTGTACAAAAAGAACTAGATGGTGTTTTTTTAGATACGGTTGGCAATATCAATTCCTTCTTACCTGAAAAAGAACAGCAAGTACAAAATGAAGCAATGTTATCCTTCATTAAAAAGATAAAGCAACAATATGATGGATTATCCGTTGCGCAAAATTGGGGTTTTCAAACGCTGGCTGATTATACAGCTCCATATGTCGATTTTATTATGTGGGAAGACTTTACATTTGAAGTTGTTGGGAAAGATGAATGGTCATTGGATATGATGAAGCAATTAGTCGAAATCCGAGAAAAGTTCGGCACACAGGTTATGACGATTGGATTTAGTGATGAAAAGAAAAGTCGAGCATTGGCTGAAAAATATGATTTTAAATTCTTTTTTAGTCCAGCAGGCTCTTACTACAATACATGGCAGTAAAATAACCTCCGACAATGGAGGTTATTATATGTTAGGTAAATAGGAGCTCATTACTTGCCAATCCTTGAGCTTATCCTCAAAAGATTTAATATTTTTACCAGGTATAGGGCTAGTTGAGGGCATTTTTTGATACGCACGATCACCTAAAACTACAAAACCAATATGCTTTTTAAAAACATCATAAGCCTTTGTTCCATTAAAAAGTACTAACTCAATATTAGGATAGTGCTCAAAAAGCCTTTGAAAATTATTCGGTTTTTCATTGCGAATGGCTGCATCTAAGCTTCCTTTACGTTCGCATGATGCTATTGTATCCCAAAGACCAATATGATTGCTCTTTAACAATTGTAATCTTTGTTCATAGACATCTGGAATTGCTATCTCTAATACTTCCCCAATAATCGACCAAAAGTGATTGCGTGGGTTACCATAATATTGCTGCTTCTCTAATGATTGTTTACCAGGCATTGAGCCAACAATTAGCACCTTCGTTGACAAGTCAATAACAGGCGGTAATACATTTTTTAGTTCATCTGACACGTCAATCACTCCTTTTTTTTATTGTAACGGAAAATCAGAACCAATAAGAATCTCTTTCGAATCTTTTAAATGAAGTTTGCCTGATGAATGATTTTTTATATATGTCCTTACAATTTCATAGCCAATACAATATCCAATCCATTGAGGTAGCTTTCCACCATACAAAAATTCCGCATGATGTGCTAATCCTTGACTATCCATCTGAGACAAAAAATACTTTTTCCATATTTCCAGCATCTTTTCCATCGAGTAATACTTCAACCATGGGGCTAACCATTCATCTCCATAAATTTCTTCTACTGCACATTCTGCCAAACCTTCTAAAATTAAAGAATCCAACAAGCTCACTTCGTTTAAAGATTTATTTAAATAATACAGACGACAAACATGATTGTATTCATGTGCAAATAATGCACGAAGTTCCTGTTTTTTAAGTTCCCCAACAAATAAAAAAATGGCATTAGGATAGGCTGCGCCATTTTTATTGGTCATTGTTTGTTCCAATGTTATAGGAAATATATAGATGGGTATATTGGGACCATTCCATTTTTCTTTTAAGTAGTTAAATTCTTCTTGCACAACTAGCCAAACATTTTGACCTTCTAACTTTTGAATAGCTATGTTTTCATGCGGCAAATATAGCCCCTGCTGCTGTAATTCAAATTGTATTTCTTCCAGATTTCCATTATTAAAGATCCTTATTAGACGATTACATATGATAGAGCGCTGTAATTCATAAAGATTCCGCTTAGGCATAGTCTTTTGAATCTCTATAATTTCATGTATCCACTCATTTGTTGGTATAACTGACATCCCCTCACACCTCCAACTATAGCTTATGTGTCCAATAGACAATCGGCTAATGATGGGTAAAGGCGACAGCATATATTAGTTTGTAAGGAAGCTGAAAGGAGGGATAATTGTGAATCCAGCTGATACTTATAATCTTTGCTGTCAATATCAAGGTAAACGTGTAAAAATTACAGAATCATGTGGAAAAGTACATTATGGAGAAATAACTAGGGTGGATAGAAGACAGGTATGGATTCTTCCTGATAGACGATTTGGTGGTTATGGTTTAGGTTTCTGGGGTTGGAGTTTTAGAGGAGCAGCAGCCTTCGGTGTTGGCATCGCATTTGGAACAATTGTTGGGATTGCACTTGCACCACTACTATTTTGGTAATTTAATTATATAGAAGAGAAATAAGCCATATCAAACAATTGTTGAAATGGCTTATTTCTATTATTGCACTTGCTCTTTTTGCTGTTTGCTTTCTATCAGCTCGGATATCGTGACAAATGTATAACCCTGCTTTTTCAGCACTGGCAATATTTCCTCCAGCGCTTTAATGGTTTGACTGCGATCGCCGCCTCCATCATGGAATAAAATAACATCACCGGGCTTTGATCCCTTCAGCACCTTTTGTGTAATTTTCTTTACACCTGGCTGCTTCCAATCCTGAGTATCCTGATGCCAAGACCACATAACAACTTTGTATCCATCCTTAACAGCGGCATTAATCATTGAATCATTATAGTTACCACCTACAGGACGGAATAAAGCCGGGGAAAATCCAGTTATGCTATAAATTATTTCCTTTGTCTGACGCAGTTCCTTCTGCAATTCAGCTACAGAAACTTTAAACGGATGTGAAAACGTATGATTGGCTAACTCATGTCCTTCAGAATAAGATCGTAAAACAACCTCTGGATATTTTTCTGCATTTTTTCCAATAATAAAAAAGGTAGCCTTTGCATCATACTTTGCCAATAAATCTAAAATAGCTGCTGTATACTTAGGATGTGGTCCATCGTCAAAGGTGAGGGCAATTATTTTGTCTTCTGTATTGATATCCCACACAACTTCCCCTGTCTCCTCATAGTAGGGACGACCTTTATCCGCATACGTTATGAGCTCTGTAGAACATACCGATATGATAAAAAAACAAATGCTTAAAATCATTACATATTTACGCGTCATAGCATCACCTCCCAAGTCACATTCACATTACTCCGTCAACTTACTATTTACGAATTACAATGAATTATACTTGAGAAGGATTGGCGGTTTTCCCCTTTAATTATTACTATAATCTTCTTTTAATCGCTGTTAGAATTATTATTAATCATCCTAATTTAAGTTTGTTTAACAAAAAAAGTAGACAATACTAATAAACTAATTAATTCAAGTATGAAAAAAGTTGATTCTTTTCTAAATTATTTCCCTTAAATGTATTTTATCTTGTCAGGATTCACCATATAATAGATGGCTTCAATTTGTCCATGTGCTATTTTAAATCCTATAATAGCCTGAATACTGTTATTTAATTTTAAGACTAAGCCAGCTGCTCCATTGATATTCATCATATCGAATTGATAATTACTATCCTCAAATTTACGGGTTAGAGCAAATAATAAACGAGAAACCCTTTCACGACCGTAAATAGGATGTAGTGCAGCTGTAGCTTTTCCTCCCCCATCAGCATAATAAATAACATCCTCCTTTAAAATATGAACAAGCTGCTCCATCTTCCCTTGCTGAAAAGCAGCAACAAAATCCGAAACTGTTTTTTCTATTTCTAACTTGTTTGAAACAACACAGTTTTTATTCGCTAATTCTGGCAGCCTTCTTTTAATTCTACTTAAAATTTTCCTGCAATTTATCTCATTTTTTTGTACAATATCAGCTACTGTCGAATAATCATATTCGAATACTTCACGCAAAATAAAAATAGCTCTTTCAATTGGATTTAACTCCTCAAACAACATCATAATTGCCAATGAAATACTAGTATCTTGTAGAATACTAAACAATGGATCTTCTTCATGCATTGCTAATGGTTCTGGAAGCCAAGTTCCCGTATATAGTTCTCTCTTCTTCCTTGAAGATTTTAATAAATCCAAGCAACGATTAGTCACCATTTTGCAAAGCAAGGCTTTCATATTGTCCGTATTTTTGACTTCCATTTTTCCAAGCTGAGTAAATACATCCTGTACAATGTCTTCAGCATCTGATGCACTACCAGTCATGCGATAGGCAATTGAAAATAACAGTGATTTATGCTCTTTATAAAGTACACTAATTTGCCCATTGTCCATAATTCACCCCGAATTTATTTGTGAAGACTAGCTAAATCCCATGTATAATTTCTTATTCTAGCCCCTAATTTTCCAGTGACCGTGAAATCAAGTCCCCATTTTTGAGTCCACATAAAACCACTATTTGGTCCTAAGCTAATACAGAAAAACTTTACAGGATAGGATTCATGCAATATCACTAATGGTACTCCATTAATGGCAGCCTTTAATATTTTACTTAATCTTGTTGCTTGTGGAATGGCTTCTTTACAGGTCATACCATCAGGCTGATTATTTTTATGGTCTACTATGAGAGCACAATCACCGATGGAATAGATATGAGGTTCATTTTTCACCTGATAGGAATGATTTACAATAATTTTATGTTGTTCAGTTAAAGGTAAATCCAATTTTTGAATTACCGGATTTGCCTCAACTCCAGGATTAAAAATACAAGTTTCTACAGCATAGTTTTGACCATCTGAGGTAAACAATTGACCATCTTTCCAATAGGATACCCTTGTTTTATGTTTGACCGTTACACCATGTTTATTTAGTTGATTGATTAGCTTTTCGCTTACTTTTGCTGGCGCATCTGGCAAAAGACGATCCTTTGTATCAAATAGGAGGACCTCTACTGAACTCGATTGAACTCCTACTTCCTCCAATTTTTCCTTAGACCATACGGCAATTTCAGCGGCAGTTTCAATACCTGCGATTCCACCACCTACAACAGCTATCTTAAATAAACGTTGATCTTGCTCAGATTTCCCTAATGCCTGAAATGATTTCATACCTGCTACTAAATCTTCTTTAATCTTTAAGGCGCTGTGTCCATCTTTCAAGGTAATCCCACCAATTTCTTCAGGAATCGATCGAATAATACTGCCAAATGCTAACACAAGATAATCATATGAGACATTGATAGTTTTTTCATTCTCCACCTTAATTATTAGTTGCTGTTTGTGCTTATTTAATGTTAATGCTTCTCCTCGAATAAATTCTATTCCATCCTGACAATACTCACTAAATGGCACTTTCAAATTAATATCCCTAATCGCAGCACGAACAAGTAAGACCTTTTTAAAATGATAACTATTTTTATCAATTAAAAGAACTCTTACTGATTTTCCGATTTGACCTTGGAATTCTTTTTTTAGCCCCTCTAGCAAATTTATTCCTGCGTAACCTCCACCAATAATAACTATGTTCTTCATCATAACTCCTCCTTTTCCCTTAAAACGATTACATCGCCTCCGTTGTGACATCATTTTCAACATTTCTTATCATTGATGAAATAAAATACACTATGACCTAATCGTATTTTTTATTGAAAATGTCGAACACCTTCTTAGCTCCTGCCATATGTATATAGAGAAAAGGAGTGATTTTGATGGTGACAATAGAGCCTATAATGATTAAGGGGCATTTTTTCACTGCGGTGGTTGTTCAATTACCCAAAACAACACTACTGACGGTTTCAAATAATACGGGCTATATTATGTGCGGGGCATTGGATGTCGGTTTGTTAAATGACCGCCTAGCTGATCGAAAAATTATTGCTGGGCGAGCTGTTGGTGTAAAAACAATCGATGAATTATTGACTGCTCCCCTAGAATCCGTGACCTATGAGGCACAACAGTTGGGCATTACTGAAGGAATGTCTGGTGTTGAAGCTTTATTAAAAATGATCTAAAGCTTTCATTTAAACCCCAGCGTAATTGCGTCCAGATTTTTTTGAACTCGCTTGAAAAGCTCTTCTTTAAAATCCGTAACAGGCGTTTGTATAATCGCCACCAAAAGAAGTGGAAGTATTCTGACGCTGCGCTGTCGCACAGTAAAGATCTTCTGAATCAAAATAAGCAAAGCGTCAGTGCATAGCTCAACTAGACGCTTTTTTTAACTGATGTCATATTTTTGTATAACATAGCCACGCCTTCCCTATACTTTAGGCAAAGGAGTGTGCATGATGAATAAAGATAGGAAAATACATGTCATCTTATTATTTATAGTAATGATTATTTTTCTGTGGTCTGTAATAAAGCCAGCTTCCTATTTGGATTGGCTAGCAGAGGTAAGTCCTGCCGTTGTAGCAATTATCTTTGTTACTGTCATCTATAATAAATTCCGCTTTACAACTTTTTCTTATTGTATTATCGCTTTATTATCCATTTTAACGTTTATTGGTGGTCACTATACCTATTCAGAGGTCCCTCTTTTTAATTGGATTAAAGAAGAATTCCATTTACAGCGAAATAACTATGATCGCTTTGGTCATTTCTTTAAAGGTTTAATGGCGATCGTTATAAGGGAAATATTAATAAGAAAGACACCATTAACAAAAGGGGCTTGGTTATCAGGCATTACATTTAGTATTATGCTTGCTATTGCAGCTACCTATGAAATCATTGAATGGTTAAGTACAAAAATCTCCAAAGGTAGTAAAGGATCGAAGGATTTCGTTGGAATGCAAGGCGATCGCTGGGATGCACAATGGGACATGTTTTTAGCCCTTATTGGAACACTTTTAACATTGCTGCTCTTTACCAAATTACATGATAAATTATTAAAAAACATGAAAAATAAAGAATAGCAGGCAGCATAGTTAGTATGAGCCTTTAGAAAGGTGGTTTTCGATGTATTATTCAACTAGTAGGCAGCATGTTCCTTATGCACAGCGTGTCATCATTGTGAATGGTCATGGAAGAGTAATGGCAAAGGCAAGCTATGCACAGCTTCAAGTTGAAGTAAATACGCGAGGGAAAAATGTACAGGAAGCACAGAAGGAAAATGCGATAATAATGAATCGTGTCATGCAATCTCTGTTAACACTTCAAATCCCAAGAGAACATATTCAAACAACAGGCTACACGATTTCTCCTCTTTATGATTTTGAGAATGGTAAACAAATTTTTAATGGCTACGAAGTAACCAATGCCATAACAGTAAAGGTGACTGACACAAATCAGGTTGGTGCCGTTATTGACACAGCTGTACAAAATGGTGCAAATCGTATTTCCTCCATTCAATTTAACATAGCCGATGCGGATGCCTATTACCAGCAAGCACTTACTTTAGCTCTCCATAATGCCCAACTGAAAGCTAAAACAATTGCAGAAGCGATGCATTTACCTTTACAGCTCCAGCCAATTGAAATTGTTGAGGAACATGAAGGTAGCCCCGTCCTCTATAAATCCATGGCGATGTCCGATTCAACAATAGCTACACCGATTGAACAGGGGCAAATGGCGATTAATGCAACTGTTCGAGTGAAATTTCTATATTAATGACAAGAGCTTTCTGCCTTTTTGAATTGCAGAAAGCTCCTTAAAAACAATTTAAAAATCAAATGTATTTTTCTCTAGGCAAACTATATCATCCGACGTTTTAACGATAATATCAAAATGCTGACTATATGAATGCATAAACACTTCATATTGAATACGTCGTTCCTTATGAGACTTCCTTATATAATCAATATTTGTTCCCCTTTCAAGTACATCTCGACCTGATCTTCTCATTAATTCCGTATCACCATCTGTATAAAAATAAATTTTCAAATCAAATAATTCCGGACTAATAAATGCCACACTCATTCCCTCTACAATCGTTACTTTTGCTTTTGAAGAAATTAGCTCGCTTTTCATATAATGTGTATCTATGGTCAACAAAGCTAGACCTTCTCTAACCATTTGAATATCTCTTTCCAAGGAAGGCAAATGATGCGCCGCTGGATGACAAGCCGTCATTTTAAAGTGACGATGCTCATTTTGATACGTATAGTTGATAATTGTTTGCATACGTATTTCCGAACTAACAATATAATGGTCTGTATTGATATAATTCGTTTCATCTTGATTTAGGAGATGTATAAGCCTATTGGCAAACGTAGTTTTTCCTGCTGCACCATGTCCAGAGATACCGATAACGATTGATTTATCTTCCTTTTTGACCCAAGTAACAATTTCTTGTATTAACCTATCCATTTTTCTCCTCTCGTGTCCATATATGTTCTAGTGTAACTGCATTTTCCTTAACAGTTAGCTGATAGACATCTGGATTACTTAGATTTTTCCAAAATTGAAAATCTACATCCCTTTGATAATGTTTTAATAGTAAGGTAATAATGTTTCCATGACTAACAATAATTGTATGATCAGCCTCATATCGAAAAATCTCCTCGACAACATTAACAATACGTCTCATTGCCTCTTCACTCGATTCTCCACCCTCAAATCTTATAGCCATATCTATAAAGGTTGCTTGTAGCCTTTCATACCAATCTGTTAAATTTCTAGTGCTTAAAATCCGTTCTGAAAGGCGTTCATCGACTTCAATATCGATATTTTTCCTTGCACTAAGCGGCTCTATCGTTTGAATTGCGCGTAAAAAGGGACTTGCAATAATTCGCTTGATTTCTTTGTCAGCGAAAAAATCAGCTAAAACTTCTGCTTGATGAAAACCTTTTTCTGTTAAATGAGCATCTGATGATTGCCCTTGGGCTTCACAATGCCTGATTACATAGATATGTTTCACAATCCAAACCTCCTAGAGAAAATATGGAAAACCTTCATCCATATAACTTATCATAGTTTCCAATTTTCTAGAGGATCTTTGTTACAAATTTTATACACCAAATAATGGTAAGTCTTATTCATAAGCTCCCCAATCATTTTGTCTATTTATGTAAAAATAATACTATTTTTGTAAAACATAAAGACAAATATGGTTAATTAAGGTAATATACTTGTGGGTTATAGAACGCATATATGAATTTAATACACATAAATGTGTTTATATAACAACACAAATTAGGAGGTAACATAATGACAATTCAAGAAAAATTATCATTTACAGATTTACCTGCACTAAATTCAAGCCCTGAGAGTGTAAGACAAGCTTTCACAAATAAGTTTGGTACAAAACCTGATGGCATCTCTGTCAACAGTGAAACTTATTTTAATGCTGTTAAACCTGCGATCACTGAACAATATGGACACCCTTGTTATAAAAGACTAGGTGACTTTAATTATACGAAAGGCGATGGCAAGCCACCTACGTCTGCGATCGTTGGGAGCAATGTAGCAGTAAATTATGGAGATGAAGAAGCTACGATGACCTTAGAGGTTCAAGGAAGCTGGCAAAGTGAGCAATCTTGGTCATCTGAAAGTACGACTGGTCTAACGATATCCTCCAAATTTACAATTGAAGGATTCTTTGAATCAGGAATGGAGTTTTCCGTCAGTACTACTGTTGGGGAATCAAAAACGGAGTCAGAATCAAGGACAGCGACTGCAAGTGTACAAGTGACTGTTCCTCCTAGAAGTAAAAAGAAAGTTACAATGGTTGGAACATTGAAAAAAGAATCGATGGACTTCCGTGCACCTATTTCTGTTGATGGTATGTTTGGGGCAAACTTCCCTAAACGAGTACAAGACCATTATTTC
Source organism: Lysinibacillus sp. GW821-FHT14F06 (assembly GCF_058803665.1). Lineage (NCBI taxonomy): Bacteria > Bacillati > Bacillota > Bacilli > Caryophanales > Bacillaceae > Lysinibacillus > Lysinibacillus sp. GW821-FHT14F06. The sequence continues at coordinate 69,233 of NZ_JBXAPF010000022.1, read as the reverse complement.
TGGTTCCTTGGTGCAAGCAGTGTATTGAATCAAACAACAGGAGAAATCACTGGTACTATTAAAAATACAGCTGTCTTTGATGTTCATACGGAAATTGGCAAAACAGAGCCATTGAGTGCAGAAGAGCTAAGCAAACTTGCTGTATTAGCTAAGTAACCCTAAATCATAGCTTGTAAAAAACGAATTAAGTTTTTTACAAGCTTTTTTAATGATCCACAACCTCTCAATTGCCAGATTAATTTATAGAAATAACACCTTCCTTGCTAATAGCCCTCACTCGATTTGATGCTTCTCCAATTTTCCACTTTGTTGAATCTCCTTTTACTTTTTTAAAGTCCTTTAAATTAATTGTAATATCGGATGATTCACTTTTAGCTATAAGCTCTAAAGATTGTGGAGCCTTTGAATAGGACAACGTAATATCTCCAGAGCCAGATTCAATAAATAACGCTTTTTCTTCATTCATTTCGTTTAATACTATTTCACCGCTCGTTGAGGTAATGTTCATCTGTGGACTAGAGACATTTGTAATGTAGCTATCGCCATTTGCAGCAGCTATTGTTAATTCCTTAAAAGCACTATCTGTAATCTTTAATTCACCATCCTGTGATGTAATCTTACCTCTTTCAGCTGATAATCCCTTAATGATAATAGTTCCTGAATTATTTAAAATTGAAATCTCTTGGGCCATAATAGTATTTATTCTTATATCTCCATAATTACTATTTAATTCAATTTTACGCAGTGTATTAGTTGGAATTGAAATCTGGATAGTACCCTTTCCTCCAATGTTAATATTTTTTAAAATACCATCATCAGTATCGAATTGATGGATGCTTATTTTATTGCCATCTTTTTTGATGTCCACTGGAGCATTTTGCTTCTTTTGCTGTTTACCATCAACAGCAATCGATAATTTTTTAGATGTAGTACCCACTAATTCTACATTCCAAGACTCATTATTTATTTCTAATACTTCAATTTGCTTTGCATCAAAGGATTGCTGGTTAGTATAGTCTTGTTGTCCACTTACCTTTAAAGCTACTACAAGAGCTATTGGAATGATTACTAATGAGGCGATAATTCCCTTTTTCACTTGGTTCCCTCTTTTCTGATGATAGAGTTTAAGTTAAATCCACTTTATCGACCTTTCGATAAGATAGATAGCCAATTAAAAATCCTAATCCACACAATAGAATTGGCACAGCCATAATTTGATATAGACTAGATGATGTCGTTCCATCAGAAACAGATGCATTAATGACAAATCCAATGAGTACAGCTGAAGTAATGGTAGAAGCGATAGATTTTTTTCGCATACCAAAGTACAAAGGTATTAAACTTACGCCAGCAGTCATAAAAGCACTCATAAAAGTAGATGGTATTGTTGCAATCATATCTTGTATGTCCGCAGGTTGTTGAAGCAAACTCATCGTCGGATTCAGAAAATAAATCAGTAAATTAATCACGAAAGTAGCACTAAGAATACTGGCAAAGCAGAAACCAAAAACGAGAGACAGCTTGGCAAGTATAATTTTTTTTCTTTTCAATGGATACGTAAACAATAATTGAACAGTCTTGTTTTTATATTCATCTATCACCAAGCGGGATAGGATTACACTTGAAAAAATAATAAATACAATTCGTATTAAAATATTTGTTAAGGACATAAATTCCGTATAGTTTAAAAACTCCCCTTCTCCTTCTCCGCCTAGAGCCATCAGAGCAACAGCTACAAAAATGCTGATAATACAAATTAATAAACCCTTTATATAACCAGACATACGATTCTTTTTCCATTCAAGTCTTAGTAATTTAAGCATGTGGATGCCCTCCATTAATTAATTGTAAGAAGTACTCTTCTAAATGGTGTTGTTGCTTGTCAAGACTATTGACAACTATACCGCTGAGAATAAGCTCTTTATTAATGTGAGATTGCGAAATATTTTGCTCAAAAATCCGAATACAATGCTCATTAACCACTTCATACTTTCGAATACCAAGCTTATTCTCAAGAACTTCAATTGCTCCCTTGAAATCATCTATTTGAATTTCAAGATAAGCCATGGTTTCTTTACGAATGTCCTTCATTTTAACTTCCTTTAATAATTTTCCATCATGAAGGATGCCAATAGTATCTGCTATCGTTTCAATTTCTGACACGATATGACTTGAAATTAAAATGGTGATACCGTACTTTTCTTTTAGTTGTATTAAAAGCTCTCGTATATCTTTAATGCCAATAGGATCAAGACCATTGATGGGTTCATCTAAAATAAGAATTTCAGGTTTTGTCACAATGGCTCGAGCAATTCCTAATCTTTGCTTCATTCCCAATGAAAATTCATGTATCTTTTTATTTTCTACACTATTCAGACCCACGATTCTTAGCGCTTCTTTTACAGCCCCCTTGTCATTAACGCCACTATATTCGCAGTGAAGCTCTAAATTTTCCTTTGCTGTCAGTCTTTCATAGAATTCCGGGTACTCAATAATGCTCCCTATTTTCTTCAAGTATTGATAAGAGGTTGTAGAGATTGGTGTATTAAAAATCTTTATTGCACCTGAGGTTGGCTTTACTAGGTTTAAAATCATTTTCATAACCGTTGTTTTCCCAGCACCATTCGGACCTAAAAAACCATAAATCTCTCCTTTTTTAATGTTCATATTGACATTCGAGACAGTTTCCGCTCCCTTATAGCTCTTACATAATTGATGTATTTGAATAACGGTTTCCATATTTCTTTCTCCTTACTGTTTTAGGATTCATTACACTAAGCTTAATAAGTGAAAGTAAAATCAAAGTAAAACCAACGGAAAATAACAGTAATTTTTTTACTAAAGAAAGGATATACAACTTAGAAGCTGTTATGATGAAATTGAAATGAGGGATACAAATGGAAGGTGTAAAAATCTTAACAGTAGATGATGAAATCGGCATTTTAAAACTTTTGGACATTACGTTAAGGAAAGAAAATTTTTCTAATATTGATACAGCCTCCACTGGTAAAGATACATTGCAGCTTATAAAGAACAATCATTACGATATTATTTTGCTCGATATTATGCTACCAGATATCAGTGGCTTTGAGCTTTGTACCGCTATCCGTAATCATACAAATACCCCTATTATTTTTGTTAGTGCTCGCTCCACAGATTTTGATAAATTAACTGGGCTAGGATTAGGCGGTGATGATTATATAACAAAGCCCTTTAATCCTTTAGAAGTGGTCGCTCGAATAAAGGCCATCCTTAGACGTCAAAAAATGTATGAAAATGCACAGCAACAACTAGAGGCAAAATTTGATTTTGGTTATTTTACACTTAACCCAGAGACTGCCACACTAATGGTTAATAATTTGCCTGTAGAATGTACCGCTAAGGAGCTTGAGCTACTACAATTCTTTTGTAAAAATCCTAATCGTATTTTTACGACCTCCCAGCTTTATGAACTTGTCTGGGGCAATGATGTATATGGGGAGGAAAAGACTGTAACCATTCATATTTCAAAGCTGCGGAAAAAGCTCGGAGATGATACGAGAAAACCAAGAATTATTGTGAATTTAAGGGGGATAGGCTATAAGTTTATCCCTCCAAAAGAGGAAGCCCTATGCGAATAAATACACGTTTTACAATACATCTTGCATTGGGTATTATGCTGTGGATGCTAGTAAGTGGGATCTGTATTCTAATAGGCATCGAAGGAATACTACCGCTCTTTAAGGAAAACGCTAGTGAGGAGTATGAAAATTTATGGGTACTATGGATTTTTGGATTTAGTACTGTCTCCTGTATAGCAGTATTTGGATGGTACTTTGGTGGTCCTCTTGGCTTTATCATGACTTGGATTCAGCAATTATTTGAGGAAAAGTATACACAGCCCAATGGACTTACTAAAATCTATAACCGTAAAGGAAAGCTTCATATGCGTTATCTACTCTATCAGGAAGTCCTTCAGCATCTACAATCCTTATCAGGCAAATTAAAAGCTGCAGAGTCAGAGCGAGAAGAAGTGGAAAAAGCAAAGCAAGAATGGATTGCAGGTATTTCACACGATTTAAAAACACCATTAACCTATATTACTGGCTACTCTACGCTATTATTAAACGATCAATACGAATGGTCTAAGGAGGAAGCACGTTCCTTTATTCAAGAAATTGCAGATAAAGGAGCGCATATGGAGGAACTGATCCAAGACTTAAGTCTCTTCATTCAACTTAATCATCCAAATCAATTACCATTACACAAAACAAATCAGGATATTGTGGAATTTACCAGAAGAGTGGTTGCTACTATAAGTAATAATCCACAGGCAAACGACTATATTTTGCATTTTCAAACAGATACACCCGCTATACAGGCTGAAATTGATGCTAAATTCATGCAAAGGATTCTACAAAATGTTCTTATGAATTCTATTATCCACAATCCTCCTAACACAAATATTTATACACATATTTTTGATCACCCTGAATATGTAGATATCCACATTGTGGATAACGGTGTAGGTATGCCTCCACAAATGGTCGAAAATATTTTTCAACAATATTATCGTGGAACGACAACCGAATCTTCCTCTGAAGGCACTGGGCTTGGCATGGCAATCGTTCATAAGCTCGTCCAAGCACATAATGGAACTATTGCTATAGAAAGTCGGCCCTCAGCAGGAACAACCTTTCAAATTACCTTACCTAAAAAATAATAAGTCCACCTCTTGTCTGCGAAAAGCATTGAAGAGGTGGGAGTATATCATCTTGTCAGGGAGCCCCCCTCCTATTCCCAAAATAATTGGTTCCGATAACACCAACAACAATGCTGACTCCACCAATTAAATGGTAAAGATGAAAAGCTTCCTTTAAAAAAATAACGCCAGCAAGTATGGTAATGAATGTCGCTAAATTACTAAAAACGCTCATTTTAGAGGCTTCCAATATTGATAAGGCATAATTTGATAAATAGGATGTCACAAGTGAAGATAAAATACCTAAATAAAAAATGGCAATAACAAAATCACCATGTATAAAAGGCTTGAAAAATTGAGGAAGTGTTTGATTGACTACATGATTTCCTATTGCTACTCCATTGAAAATAACAAACCCACAAAATGTCATCATATAAGTTAGTGTTATTAAAGAGTATTGCCTTGTTAGCTTTCTTGCAAAAACGTTATAAAACGATACTGCCAATGCCGAAAGTAAAATTAATCCACTACCAATTATATTGCCTGCGCTTGCGCCCCCATTGCTCATATAAAGCATAAAGATTACACCAGCCACTGAAAGACCAATAAATAAAAGCTGCAGATGTGAAGACTTTTCCTTTAAAAGCACACTTGCAAGAATTAATGTAAAAACAGGAATTGTTGCTTGAATAATGCCTGCCTCTGAGGAAGATATTTTAACAAGTCCGAGTACTTGAAACGTAAAAAATGCAAGTGGATACAATATTGCTAGTGGTAAAATCCTCATTATATCCTGCTTACCTATTTTGACACGATTTTTTGTAAAGCTCATAAAAATCACAATACTGATAAAAGCGATGGAAAAACGATGCGCTAGTGTATCTATTGGATTTGCTACTGTTAAAGCCACTTTTACAAACATAAATGACAATCCAATAATAAGTGAATAGCTGATAGCCGCTAAATAGGCTTTTCTTTGTGCTGTCATAGTGATTACTCCTTTTTTCATATGTCCGATTAAACAGAGCATTTCTCTCTTAATAATCGTAGTAAAGCTATCGTAATAAAAAGTGCAGGCTTATATGATATAAAAAATACCCATCTGTACCGATACAGATGAGTAGGAGGTAGTTTATGCTTAAATATGAGATTATCTATTCCAAACTATTGAATCAAATACAGTTGGGGGCTCTACAGGTTGGTGCAAAGCTTCCTTCTATTCGTCAGTTATCTCAGGAATTTTCCTGTAGCAAGAGTACTATTTTGACAGCACTAAGAAAACTAGAAAATCAACATTTGATTTATGCTCAACCGAAAAGTGGATATTATGTTGTAGATCATCAACTCCCCTCTACTCCTAATAAGAGCAATGAAATAGATTTTGCCACATCATCGCCTAGCTGGCATGCATTTCCATATAAAGATTTTCAGCATTGCATCAATAAAGCTATTGATACCTACCAGGCAGATTTATTTCGATATGGCACACCAAAGGGATTACCTTCGTTAATTAGAGAAACTCAAAAATTGTTAGAAACTTATCAAGTATTTACAAAGCAAGAGAATATCTTTATTACATCTGGTGTTCAGCAATCTCTTTTCTTGTTAAGTGTTATGCCATTTCCTACTAATCGGACAACCATTCTAGTTGAACAGCCTAGCTACCATTTATATATGGATTATCTAAAAACATATAAACTTCCAGTCATCGGCATTAATAGGACTTCTAAGGGAATAGACCTTCAGGAATTAGAAATTATTTTTAGTAATCAGGATATAAAGTTCTTTTATACAATGCCAAGATTACACAATCCTCTAGGTACCTCCTTTTGTAAGAAGGAAAAGGACGACATTCGTAAGCTCGCCACTAAGTACGGTGTTTATATTGTTGAGGATGATTATTTGGCAGACTTTGACCTCAACACAAAATCTGATCCATTATTCACAGATGATATGGAGGAGCATGTAATTTATTTAAAAAGTTTTTCCAAAATCATGTTTCCAGGCTTACGAATTGGACTTGCTGTTTTACCGAATGCACTTATAGATAGTTTTCAGCGTCATAAAAATACCACTGATATAGATAGTTCTATGATTTCACAGGCTGCTTTAGAGCTATATCTAAAAAGTGGAATGTTTGAACGTTACCAAAAGGCGGTTAGTGAGGCGTATATCCAACGTGCCAATACACTGCAACAATCTATTACAAAATATTTACCTGATTTTCAAGCATCCACAGAAATTTGCATGCATAGTCATATTACATTACCAAGGGAAATCAATATCAATAGGCTTATTCAGCATTTACAGCTAGAAGAAATCTATTTAGACACCATTGATCGCAATTACTTAAATGGATTTTACCGCGATCGTATTTTAAAGCTCAATGTTTCCAATGTAGAGGACTACAAAATTGAAAAGGGGATTCAAGAAATCGCTCATGCCCTCAACCATTCACAAAATCACTTTTAATGAAGTAACGAATCATTCATGAAAATTCAAATCGAGGCATATATATAGACATCATAAACTAGTCTATAAGGAGGATTCCATGCAATCTGAAAAAATACGACTTAGGAAGGTTCAACAACTTGCTTATGAAATCATGGATGAGATGAACAAAGGCAAGGAGCTTACACAGTTGGAGATTTTAATTCCTATTATTGATAATTTATCTCGAGCAATAGGGGATTTAACAGATTTATATGGAAAATATTCATTAGATTATGTAGAAGAAAAGGTGAAAAATGCGCATGCACTTTTATTTCAAAAGGAAAAGGTAGATGCCTATTAAAAAGCAAATCGGATAAGAAGGGCAGAAAAGGGTAACCATATAATATGATTACCCTTTCAACCATTAATGCGTTTCAGGTTCAAATGTCTTACAATCTGTTTCTTCGCTATTTGAAGCTTGTTGTCCCTTCTGGCTGACAACGTAAATTTTTTCTGCTGTACATTTATTCCCAGAATCCCAAAATGTGCAGTTATTGACTTCACATAGAATTTCTTGTGCCATCGTCTCACACCTCCTCTTTGTTATCTTTAACAAATTAGAGATAAACAATACGCTGTTACACAAAGTCACGTTCTATTCGCAGGTTGCTAACATGTTCTAATCAATTATTTTTGTTGGTGTTGCTTCTTGTACAATGATTATGCCATCATATGCATCAACAGGTGTCATTTTTATTGTATAGAGCATTTGAGTAAGCTTGTACCATGGGCGAAAATCATCTCCTATATTCCCCATTCTTTGTGCTTCAGAAAGGATGTTTGAAAGCTCCTTAGATTTATTAGCATGTTCAAAATCTACATAGAAAATGTTGTCTTGGACATCACTAAAAGCATCCACTAAAGCATTATGATGCTCAATTGTGTAATTTTTCCTTTCACCAGACCCAGCATTTTGTGCCTGAAATGTATTTTTTACAAAGTCAGTCCCAATCGCAAAATAATCGTCCTGGTACATTTCGTCTAAATATTGTCCCATTGATTTATATCCTGCTGTATTTGCAGAAGTTTTCTCTATATGCCCATTATGAGCAGACATTAGTATTTTACTATGACCTTGAACCGCTTCAAAATCAACAATCCACTGTAAGTTGTCAGCTAGATATTTATCACGGAGATTCATATAATCACTGTCATTTAAAAATAATTGCGTGCGCTGCTTCATGATTTGTACATATTGTGCAGCAAATATATACGCTTCTTTGGATGATGTTTTTATATAAGTATCTTTGTTACTTTGCAAATCCTTGATGATGGCGTCTATATTTTCATCAAGCTCTTTTAGCTGACTATTTGTTAAATCTCTCATTGTCTTATTTGTCACATCTTCAAGCTGTGCCTTATATTGTACAGCCACTTCACTATTAACTTTTTCATAATAATCCAACAACCCTTTTTTACTATAATCATAGCGCTGCATATCATTACCATAAAAATAGACTTTATCGTTTTCATCGGCTGTCATATTATAATCGTGCATCCACTGCACAAACTCAATCATTTGATCAGTTTTATAAATACCATAATCAAGAGCTTTAACAGCATCCTCAGCAGTACCCGTACCAGTTAAAATAAATTGGTTAATTTGCTGAGCTCCTCCAAAATCTCCTTCTAAAACAAAGACACGAACATTTTCATTTTTAACTAAAGCCTGAAATAAATCTTTCTTTAATGATTGAAATTCAACGTTCCCATGAGTGGCTTCTCCAAAACCAATTACTTTCACATTATCTGGAATATCTATATCTTCTATAGCAGAAGTATATGTGGAAGCATCTTTAATAGGTTCTCCCTTTCCGCAGCCCGATAATGCTAGCAAAAGAAAAAATACTGCAATGAATAAAAAGCTTCTTTTAACAAATATCATATATAAAAATCTCCCTTATTTTATAGAAGGTTTATACAGCCTTTCGTTGAAAATATAAATAACCTCCAAGGAAGAACAGTAAGAACCCTCCGCCTACAACCGTTATTAATTGCTCCCAAGGTACAAAGAATATATCATCTGTACTACCGCCTACATACATCATAGCGAATGGCTGTGCCCAAGGATAATAAGGTCCAATAGTCTTAGAATTAATGGCTAATATAGAAGGTAATGTACAAATAACATTGACTGCAAAGGGTGCAGCAAAGCTCTTAAACATAATGGACATCCATAATTGTAGTGCTACTAATGGAAGCGTTGCTACCCACCCACCAAAAATGCTTTTCCACACAATCTCCATTGGAAAAGGGTCCACATAGCCTTCTATCATACCTACTGCAATCATAGAACATAAATATAATAATTGCATCGCCATCACCAGAAGCATTATTAAAACGTACTTAGCTAAAAATACTTTTCCTCTTGTCACTGGTAATGCTAAAAGCTGTTTCCAACCACCAGATTGATGCTCATACCTACAAATAATGCCCGCAAAAACCCCTGTAATTAACGGCAAAAATAATAATGCATACGTTAAATTCATTGAAAATAAGGGGATATACCAATTATTTATAGGAAGGCCTTCCATATCAGATTCTAAATTCGATGTTAATCCAATAAAAAGTCCAATGATGGGCCCAGCTAAAATAATTGGTACCATTTTTGACTTTCGCAGTTTAAACCATTCAGCGCTCACTATTGACCACATTTACTTAACATCCCTTCTAGCGAAATCTATCATTCCGACAATATATAGCAAAACACCTATGCCTATTCCAAGTATGACATTCATAAGGGGCTTATCCCATTCATTCATTAAAGATGGCCATTTCCAAATCATCCAATCAGGTAATATATATGCGGAATAGGTAAAAATCACGCCAAAGATACCAATTGTGATAGGAATCCCCTGATTATGAAAAACACTTGCAATCCAAAGCTGAAGTGCTAAGATCGGCAATGCAGCAAAATATGGATAAAATCCAAATTTCATAATCTCTGAATATGGGATGCTATCGCCTAGATCTAGAAATAACCCATAGGCTAATGTCAATAACGTTAAAAGTGTGGAAGACAACAGCAATAATATGGCTAGGACAGAGAATTTAGATAAATATACCGTAAATTTAGAGACTGGCAGTGCGATTAATTGTTTCCATGCATTCGTTTCATTTTCAATGCTCGCCATAAATGACGTTAAAATAGCAATGCCTAGCACAATCGCAAGTGGTGTAAATGAATGGATATTTAATAAATAGAAACCCCAGTCATCCTCGCTTTGCGCTAATAAAAAATCCTTCCTCACACCGTAATTCACCATTTGTAAGGCAACAACACCAATTGGCCCTAAAGCTGTTAAAAACCATAATCCCTTGCGTTTAATTTTCAAAAAATCAGCAGTTAATAGTTTCCCTATCATATCAATTGCTCTCCTGTTGTCATTTGTAGGAATATATCCTCTAATGAACGCTTTTCTTCCTCTACCCGATAAACCAAAATGCCTTCTTGTACAAGAATTTGTACAATATGTGCTACTTTTTCATCTGAGCATTCATCTAATGAAATGAGCCCTTCCTTATGTTCTGCCTTTATGCCATGAGCTACTAATGAACGCCAGCCCTTTTCAGCGTCACTCACCTTAATAAATACCTTTGGCTGAGCAGATTTACGCATTGCTTCAATGGAATCTTGAAAGATCATTTTTCCCTTTGAGACGATGCCTACTTGTGTAGCCATTTGATCGATTTCTGATAATAAATGACTTGAAATAATAATCGTCATTCCATATTCAGAAGGTAGTCGCTTTATTAGGTTTCGGATTTCGATAATACCAGATGGATCAAGACCATTCGTTGGCTCATCTAAAATTAATAATTCAGGATTATGTAGTAGTGAAGCAGCAATACCAAGCCGTTGCTTCATACCTAGTGAAAAGCCCTTTACCTTTTTATTGGCGGCATCCTTTAATCGAACGATTTCTAATACTTCATCAATACGTGATTTCGGTACACCTAAAATCTTTCTTAAAGCCTCTAAATTTTCATAGGCTGTTAAATGGGGATAATAGGAGGGGTTCTCTACTAATGAACCGACCTTTGCCAAGATATTCATTCGATCCCTCGTTACATCCTTTTGAAAGATTTTAATTGTCCCTGAAGATGGCTTCATCAGCCCAAGAAGCATACGTATAGTCGTTGTTTTACCGGCTCCATTCGGACCTAAAAATCCGTATATTTCTCCTTTACGAATTTTTAAATTTATATTAGATACAGCCTGCTCTTTTCCAAAATTTTTTGATAAATTTTCTGTTTGTACGATATATTCCATTGTTCTCACCTCTTTAATTATCATAAATTTTGAAGTTTAAAAGCAGGTATGGACCAAGTTTAAATTTTGTTTAAAAAAGTCAAAAAAAATCTGCGGACTATTAAGCTGAAGTCTCGCAGATTTATTTCTAATTTTTAGTTGCTACTCTATTTCACTTTATAGCGCTTTATCTTGATTTCTGTACCAGATTCACTTGAGCGTATATCCCAATCTAAGGCCATGCCTTTTACCATAATATCAACGATAGATAGACCAATACCAGCACCTTTGGCATTAGATTCATTTTTCATGCCATTTCCGCAATCCCTAATGATAAATGCATCATAGTGCTCTGTTGACTCTGTTTTAACGCCAATATATTTTCCGCTGTTAGCATGGCGTAAAACATTTTGAAATAAATTATCGAAAATACGTCCAAGCCAAATTGGATCAATCTGCCATTCATTATTCTCAAACGAATGCAGCTCAATATCAATGTCAAAGCCTTCCTTTTCAAATACAGGATACCACGTAGACATTTGCTCACGAACAAATCGTAAGACATTGATTTCCTTCACTTCATATTTATATTTACTTGCCATCAGCAATGTATAAGACATTAGATTTTCTATTAAAGCATCGATGCTTATGATTGATGTGTCCATTGCCTTAATTGCCTGCCGTCCTTCTTCTGTGAGTTCTTCTTTACTAAGCGAATAGGATTGCGCTCTAATTTTTGTTAAAGGGGTACGCAGATCATGTGAAAGATTAGCAATCAGTTCTCGTCGTAGCTGCTCCTCCTTCAGCTCACGATTTTTGCTGTCCCTAAGTTCACAGACCATTTTGTTAAAGCTTTGCTGGAGCTGGCCGATCTCATCCATCTTTTTTGCATCTATCTCAACAGGTAGCCCATCAACATCACGAATCTCCATTGCTTCCTGTAGATGTAATAGGCGCTTTCGAATACCTTTGAAAAATAAAAAGGAGACTACAATGAAAAATAAAATAATCGCAATGACTCCGACAAATAAAAAAGTTCCATATGTTTCATAAACATGTTTAAGTGGTGGAGTGAATACATCTCTAGGAATCTCAAAAACAATAAATCCATTTGATTCATCCTCACCTAAAAAGGCAATAACGGTAAATGGATCTCCTCCATAGCGTTCTTTAATGAACTTTGTAGTAAAAGCAGGTGTCCATTTTGATGGTAGTTGTTCCATTACATTTAATGTGGAGAGCAATGTACCATCCTCACCTACCCAAAACATCGATGCTTCAGGATATCGCTCCTGCCATTTTTCAAAGTGTTGAGAAACTACCTCATCTGTAAAGTTTTTTATACTTTTAGCTTCAGTATGCCATTTTTCCTCCACTTCGCTTGTAATTTCAGCTTTCGTTACTATATCCCCATGTTCTTTTTTAGCAATCTCTAACACAAATACAGCTAAGATGAAATAAGCTATTTGAACAATAGAAATGGCTAGTAAAATAATCAGCATATACTTAGCTAATAGGGATCGTAGAAATTTAAACGGACGAAAAATTTTCATTGCTTCACCCTATAGCCAATGCCTCGAATCGTTTCAATAATTGTTGGCTTCGCTGGATTTATTTCTATTTTTTCTCTTAAGTAGCGGATATGCACCATTAATGTTTTATCGCCCTCTATATAGCTTTCACCCCACACACCTTCATAGAGCTGCTCCTTTGTTAGGATTTGATTTAAATGGCGAATAAAATATTGAAATAAATAGAATTGCTTGCCTGTTAATTGAATTTCCTCATCTGTCTCTGAATGAATGATTCGCATTTCTTTTGTAAAAATTTTAAGATGTTGAAGCTCCAGTACATCGTCATTCTTTTGATATCTTCTTAACAATACTTCCACACGTGCAACAAGCTCATCAGGATGAAATGGCTTTGTTAAATAATCGTCAGCAAAGTTCAGCCCCTCTATTTTATCCTCTACGGCAGTACGTGCTGAAAGCATTAAAATGGGAATTTCCTTATTTTCTCGCTTAATTCTTTTACCAATTGAAAAGCCATCTAACCCTGGTAGCATAACATCTAATATCGCGATATCCTTAAACGCTATATGCTTGTCGACCTCTTCACCTGATTCCAGCCACGTTACCTCATAGCCTCTCTCCATTAAATCCTTCGTGACCCATTGACCAATCTCTTTTTCATCTTCTATGTACAGTATATGAAACAAGGTTCATCCTCCCTATCTATCGGAAAAGTTATTGTAAAGAACCATATTTTGCATTATACATTTATCCTTAAATTAAAGACACTATAATTAACAAAAATCGGAATTAGCCCAAATAGTAGTCTCTAAAAATCTTTAAGGACTTACCAGAAAACATAACAAAAAGATAGCAGACTAGATATTCTAGCTTGCTACCTCTGTATCAGAACATTATTGAATGATCAGCATATCATTTTCGTCAAACTGCCACATATCACCAAAGGCCACTTCCCAATAGTAGCCGTTTGGATCTTGGAAGTAGCCACTATAGCCACCCCAAAATACGGTTTCTGGTTCTTTTACAATCTTTGCCCCAGCCCTTTTAGCCAATTCAAATATTTGATCAACCTCTTCTTTTGATTTGCCATTATAAGCAAGAGTAATGCCTCCAAAGCCATGGCTGATTTCTGGTGGATTGGCTTCATTGATATCTTTGACCAAACGTTCAATTGGAAATAGCGATATTTTTGTTCCTCCATTATTAAAGAACATAACATCGGGATTCGTGTCCTCCCCATATACTACAACTTCAAAACCAAGCCCCTCTCGGTAAAAGTTTAGTGACTCTACCATATCCTTAACACCCAATGTGATTAAATTTAAACGATTCATCTTCCAATCCCCTTTATAAAGTATTACTACTTAAATTCTCCTTCCAGCAAGAAAGTTCCTTTTATTACTGAAAGAAAGTAAATAGTTTACTTTAGCCCAAATGCTATTTGAGTAGCACTTAGCGCTCCATATTATTCTAACCAAGCTTCATTCATTCGTTAACGGATAAAAGCTTTCTAAATGCCCTTTGTTATTGTCATGACTTTTTGAAGTTCCCTTCTAACCTGTTAATTTTGATCTGGAATTGTATATATCAAAAATTATATTTTTCACCCCAACCATTGTCAGCTCACAAAAGTTACCTTAACGTTTCTATGAAACAAAAATGTGCGTACTTTTTTTTACCTTGATGGCGCACCATAATAAAGAAGCAATAAGCAATCAAAACACTTGGAGGAATCACAATGATTAATCATTTACAAGATACAATCACATTAAATAACGGTTTACAAATGCCTGGTATGGGTTTAGGTGTTTTTCAAGTAGCCGATGAGGCTACTGCTGAGATGGTTAAAAACGCTATTGAAGTTGGCTATCGCAGCATCGATACTGCCGCTATTTACGGCAATGAAGCAGGCGTAGGGGAAGGTATTAAACAAGCGTTAGCATCCACTGGTTTACGTCGTGAAGATCTGTTTATTACATCAAAAGTATGGAATGACGGATTAAGCTATGATGAAACTATTGCAGCTTATAAAGAGAGCCTACAAAAATTAGGATTAGATTATTTAGATCTTTACCTTATTCATTGGCCAGGTAAAGATAAGTTTGCTGAATCTTGGAAAGCTCTTGAAGACCTATACGAACAAGGCAAGATCAAAGCAATTGGCGTATGTAACTTCACTGTGGCACACTTAGAAAACTTATTATCATTTGCTCGTATTAAACCTGTTGTGAATCAAGTGGAGTTCCACCCACGTTTACAACAAGTGGAGCTTCGTACATTCTGTGACAAGCATCAAATTCAACTTGAAGCATGGGCACCTTTAATGCAAGGCGGACTTCTTCAAGATGAAACTATTTCAAAAATTGCAACAAAATATGGAAAATCGAATTCTCAAGTTATTTTACGCTGGGATGTACAAAATGGCGTGATCACTATTCCAAAATCTGTGCGTAGAGAACGCATGATGCAAAACGCCGATATCTTTGACTTTAATTTAACAGATGAAGAAATGGCTATCATCAATGCGATGAATCTTGAACAACGTGTTGGACCAAATCCAGATGAATATGACTTTGCTCTATAAGCATTAAAAAGGAAAAAGAGACTGTCTTGTGTTTGACAGTCTCTTTCTCCCCTCATTAAGATGTTTGCTGCATCGCTATATCGTCATCACGTTGTTTTAAAATGACATCTTCACCTTTATCCTGTAATACTTCAACATGTTTTTCACCCCAAGTGCAAAGCATGTTCAGAATAGGTTCCATTCCCTGTCCATAGGGTGTTAATGAATATTCAACCTTTGGTGGCACTTGATTAAAGACCTTGCGATTGATTAATCCAGCTTGCTCTAACTCTCTTAATTGACTTGTAAGCATTTTTTGTGAAATCCCTGGAATCAATCGTCGAAACTCATTTGTTCGAATTTTACCGTGGTGGTTTAAATGACAAAGAATAACTGGTTTCCATTTACCACCAATGACTTCAAGTGTAGCTTCAACACCAATATTATAAATTTTTTGCATTGTAACCTCCCGTAATATTCAAAAGTAACTAAAAGTACTCTACACAACTTTTAGGTGTATGAATATTACTACACATGATAAAAAAAATCAAAGGAGATATTAGTAAAATGTCACAATCAAAAAAACCAAATGCAAAATTGACATTGCTAGCACTTGCAATCAGTGCATTTGGTATAGGGTCCACAGAATTTATCAGCGTTGGACTTTTACCATTAATTACAGATGATTTTGGTATATCTTTAAGCACAGCCGGTTTAACCGTTTCTATATACGCACTCGGTGTAACTGTTGGGGCTCCATTATTAACAGCCTTAACATCTCGTCTCAGTCGAAAAACAGTTTTATTGCTTGTTATGACCATTTTTATAGTTGGTAACTTAACTGCAGCTATAGCACCTAACTTCTCTATCTTGATAATAGGTCGTATTATTTCAGCATTAGCACATGGTGTATTTATATCCATCGCTTCTGTTATAGCAGCCGATGTAGTTGAACCAAATAAACGAGCAAGTGCTATTGCCTTTATGTTTACAGGCTTAACATTAGCTACTGTGACAGGTGTCCCTCTTGGTACGTTTATTGGACAAGTAACAGACTGGCGTATGTCGTTCATCTTCATCGTCATTATTGGGATTATCGGTTTAATTAGTAATGCATTGTTAGTACCTAGCCAATTATCAAATGGGAATCCAATCTCTTTACGTGATATCGGCAAAGTATTAGGCAATATTCGCATGTTATTAATCCTTTTCATTACAGCAATTGGATATGGTGGTGCCTTTGTTGTTTACACATATGTTTCTCCTATTTTAGAGCAATATATGGGTTACTCGCCACATGCAGTCGTTATTATTCTAGTTATCTATGGTATCGCTGTAGCTATTGGTAATACACTAGGCGGCCATTTCGCTAATCAAAATCCGCTTCGTTCCATCTTTATTATTTTTGTGGGACTTGCCTTAGCTTTACTTGGCATTGGTTTTACTCTTGAATCACCAATTATGGGATTAATCATGGTACTGACAATGGGACTATTTATGTTCATGAATGTCCCAGGATTACAGCTTTATGCGGTTCTGCTTTCTGAAAAATATGTGCCATCAGCTATTTCAATGGCCTCAGCATTGAATATTTCTGCTTTTAATATCGGTATATTTTTAGGCTCATATATTGGAGGCTTTATTATTCGACATCAATCGTTAGCGCATACGCCCTTGTATGGATTCCTAATGGTTATGCTTGCAGCGGTTGTTACACTTTTATGGCTACTTTTAGATAACAAAAAGCAATAATCCCTGTACTTCATTTTGTATAAGAAAGAAGTAGAGAATATGTATTGTTTGTTGAAAAGATGTGTCCTATAATTTAGTAGAATTAATCGAGAATGATTATCATTATAAATTACGATTAAATCTACACCTTTATTAAAATTATAGGAGTGAATAGCAATGCATAAGGTTCGACACTTTTCGTTAGCATTATTTGGTTTAATTATGCTGACGTTTGTATTAGGAGCTTGTAATTCGAAGGAGGAGCCAAAGGAGAAAGCTGATGTTGCTAAAGAGGATCAATCAACAGTGGAAACACGGACTGTAGAAGATGAATTTGGGGAGGTAGAGATTCCTGCAAAGCCCCAGCGAGTAGCTGCCATTTACTTGGAGGATTATCTAACAGCCTTAGAGGTAAAGCCCGTTGTCCAATGGTATCACCCAGCTTGGGGGAAACAGGATTATCTAAAACTGGATGCACCAGAATTTGATATTACAGGAAGCATGGAGGCTTTATTGCAAGCCAAGCCAGATTTAATCATAGTAGACGGCGCGGCTGATAAAGCAAAATACGAGGAGTATTCTAAAATTGCGCCTACCTATCGCTTAAAAGAGGAAATCCTTGCAGATCCACAAGCAATTGTTAAAGCTATTGCTGATGTCTTGAACATTCCTGATAAGGCAGATGAGATTGTTAATAATTATCAGCAACGTATTACAACTTTAAAGGCAGAGTTGGATAAGTCAGTTGGGGATGAAACAGTTGCTGTTGTCCGTTTAAATATAGCCGATAAAACACTAGCATTATTTGGCGTTAAAAATCGATACTCTGGCTATATATACACTGAGGCAGGACTTACTCCTCACCCACTAGCTCGTGATATGACGGAATTTCATGAGGTACTTTCAGAAGAAGCTATACCAAAATTAGATGCTGATCATATTATTCTTTTCCCTTCTAATGGAACATGGGAATCTGAAGAAAACCAGGATGCAATTAAATGGTTAGATAGTACGCTCTGGAAAACAGTCCCTGCAGTAAAAAATGGCAACGTGTATATTGCTGACCGAACATATTGGCAATCTGGAGCTATTACTGCCAACCTGTTAAAATACGATGATCTTGAAAAATGGTTCGTAAAATAATTTTAAAGAAAGCTCTTTTAGGGCTTTCTTTGCGTTGTTTAAAAACATTCTTAAGGAAAGGTAGAAAGATATGAGCAGTTTATCGCAAATATTTCAATTACAAGAAATTTCATATTCTATTCCACCAGCAATGTGGCAATTACATCATAGTAATCATTATATGCTTGTTGTGGTTATTAGCGGCTCTGGAAAGCTGAGTTGTAATCAGGAAACCATCCATCTTACTGAAGAAAAGTGTGTGCTCATTCCTCCTAATCAAAAAATAGATGTTCACAATAACACTGAGAATCTGTGCTTTTATCAATTAACATTTAAAATCATCCAATTGCAAGAAAGTCAGACGGGTTGCTTTCCTATTTTTACACGCTTTCAAGAACTGCACTGCCATCCTTTTTCTCAGTGTAATAATCTGTTAGAAAACATTTATCGATACCGTCTAGCAATGGATGAGCTATCATTATTTGAGCAGCATATACGCTTCCAAGAATTTATGCTATTCATTTTGTATCAAAATGTACCTAATCAACAGCAGAAAAATGACCGTCAGTCTGTTGAGCAATCCATTAAACATTTACAAAAGCATTATGAATGTGATTGGACTGTGGAGCGTTTGGCAGAATTAGCGGCTGTCCCACGCTGGAATTATTCTCGTATATTTAAGGATATTACTGGTCAAATCCCACTAAACTTTTTAAACAATGTACGTATTGAGAAAGCCAAGCAATTACTAGTAACAACGAATGACCGTATTTTTGAGATCAGCCAAACGGTTGGATTCAACAATGAGTATTATTTTAACCGCCGCTTTAAAGAGCGTGTTGGCATCTCTCCTGGACAATATCGTCGTAGCCAAAATAATAACCCTCGTATATTCGCACCGTTTTTAGAGGACTTTTTAGTGGCATTAGGGATTACACCTATTGCCCAATTTAGCCATTCAAAATGGGGCAAGCAGGATTATCTAGGGCTACAAGAAATACCTGATATTGATATTGAAAACGGACAGATGGATCAGCTTTTTTATTATAAACCAACTTTAATTATGCTAGATGAGGGGATAGAGCGCTGGGAAGCTTGTCATCAATTAAATCAATTGGCCCCCACTTATCAACTATCTCACCCAGGTGAGGATTGGCGTACTACATTGTTCCAAATAGCTGATTTAACAGGTAGAACGGCTATTATGAAAGATGTCATTAAGCAGTATGAGGAAAAAGTGCAGATGGCAAAAAAAATGCTTCAAAAATCAGTATATGGACATAGCGTAGCCTTTCTTCGTATCTCTGCAATCGGCATTAGCCTTTATGCAGGACCCGAATGCGGCTATACGGGACCCATTCTATATCGTGATCTCGGCTTAACACCCCATCAGTCTGTATGGAATATTCCACCTCATACACGAAAAAAACATCTAACATTTGATCAGCTTATTCACTTAGATGCCGATCATTTATTCATTACCTTCGACAAGCAACATTCAATTTTTGAAGGAGAGGAACGAGTATTGTTAAAATCCACTACCTGGAACAATCTCTCAGCAGTAAAAAACAACTGTGTCTATGAAGTTGATTTCTTAACATGGATGAACTACGGCATTCTCTCCCATAACAAAAAAATAGATGATGTTTTACGTGTTCTCGGATAAAAATTTGTGAAAGGAAGGCTTATCGTGCGAAGCCTTCTTTTTTGATCAGCTAGGGGGTTCCACTTTGATCAGGTTTCATTCCTTTCTGATCGGCTTGGACTCCTTTTTGATCAGGTCTCCTCCATTTTTGATCGGCTTGGACTTCTCTTTGATCAGGTCTCCTCCGTTTTTGATCGGCTTGGACTCCTCTTTGATCAGGTTTCCTCCGCTTTTGATCGGCTTGGATTCTTTTTTGATCAGGTCTCCTCCGCTTTTGATCGGCTTGGACTCTTTTTTGATCAGGTCTCCTCCGCTTTTGATCGGCTTGGACTCTTTTTTGATCAGGTCTCCTCCGCTTTTGATCAGCTTGGACTCTTTTTTGATCAGGTCTCCTCCGCTTTTGATCAGCTAGGACCCTTTTCCGATCAGGTCTCCTCCGCTTTTGATCGGCTTGGACCCTTTTCCGATCAGGTTTCTTCACTTTTGATCAGCTTGGACTTCTCTTTGATCGAGTTCCATTATTTTCAGTTGACTTAGTTACCTCTTCGCTCACCCAATGTCTTGTTCTGCTCCATTTGATAATGCCCTAGATATGACATTCCTTGATATTTAGTAGCAGTGAACACCTAAAGTCTTTGCTACACATAAGATATGGTATCAGCTAGTGGATAGGAGGAATTAAGTTGTATTACAACCCTTATCCGTATTTTGTCTATCCTACCTATTATCCAACATTGACAATAGTAAATCATCCTGCTCATCACCAAACATCTAGATATTTAGCTATGCCAACGAACCCGACAAATACCAATCCCTTTCCCGCTGTCAATACAAATAAGTTAAAGATTTCCGCCAAGCGAGTAAAGGGAATTATGCAGCAAGTTCAGCTACTTACAGATAAAATTGATGAATCAGAACAATTTGCACATAATCTTATGGATGCCGCACAGAAATCAAATAAATCGGAAGTGGAAAGGTTAATCACATCGACTGGTATTACCACGAAATTTGAAACAAACTATACACCAGATAATATTCGGATAGTGTTTACAGATAGTGAATGTTGTAAGCTTACGTTAGTTTTAAGCTGGTGACACTTTTCTACAAGTGGGCTCTTTTCATAAGAACCCTCTTACTATATTTATCTTGCACCTAAAACATCTAATGAGCATGGTTCTTTTTCTAACAAACGCCTAACTGTATCACTAGATTTTTCTGGTACCACTACAGACATTGTTTGAATTTCGCTAACCAAATCTGACCTGAGTAAGCTTATTTAATTTTACCTTAATGTATAGAGGTCTATATCAATAGAGTAAATAGAAAAGATTAAAAAGAATTGTTAATTTTTCAGCCAGTTATGAATAGCTGTATGTGTCTATATTGTCCTCCTAATTTAAATATAATCTACTTACATGCTTAGGGATGTAATATTGTAGCCCAGAATTCATTAATGTTTGTTCTATTCCTTGATGT
The DNA here is from genome assembly GCF_058803665.1 of Lysinibacillus sp. GW821-FHT14F06. Taxonomy (NCBI): domain Bacteria; kingdom Bacillati; phylum Bacillota; class Bacilli; order Caryophanales; family Bacillaceae; genus Lysinibacillus; species Lysinibacillus sp. GW821-FHT14F06. Next base: position 47,738 of record NZ_JBXAPF010000022.1, on the reverse strand, counting down.
CATGTCATCTCAGCTATGGCTACTGGATATCTATATTAGAGAGGACAAGGATTTTTAGAAGGTTATCCTATATAAATAAGTTGTGCACTATTTGAAATTGCTTTTTATTCTATTCGCTGAAGTTGTTCTTGTAAGCACTCATTTTTCACTAATGAAACCCTGTCTCCATGATGGAAATTTTAAATGAAATCCACGCTTTTTGGCTTTTTCATTGGATGCTCCTCTTTCCCATGGTATTTTTCCACTAAGATATTTGGGAGGCAATGCTCTTAGCTGTTCCGCATAAAATCTACCCCATATACTATTTTTAGCAGGTTTATCATCTACTATATTGTATACTCCTTTTTCCCATGCAATAGCCTTTATGGTTGCTGCTACTGCATCTTCAATATGGATAAAAGAGGTGATTCCATCATTTACAGTTATTTCATTGTTAAGATATTGTTGTGCAATTAAGCCTTGAGAAGCATACCATGTACCTGGTCCATAAAGAGCTCCATACCTTAAAATCACTGAGTTTTGAATTTCCTGGATAGCATTCTCTAAAGCCACTATTCCGTCTACCGTTGTTTTTCGTTTACCTGCTGCATTAGTATCCAAAGGTGTCTCTTCAAATGCAATCATGTCACCTGGTTCATATGCCCAAGCAATACTTTGAGCAATTATTCTTTTCACATTATTTTTTTTAGCAGCATCTACTAAATATCGAGTTCCAATTGTTCTTACTTTTGCATTATCCTCAACACTTCCATGCTGAAGTGCCGTAACCTGATGGATAATCATATCTGGTTGAAAATCTTGTAGGATTGTCTCAACATCCTCCCTTTCAAGTATATTTCCAACATAAGCTGTGGCACCTAACGTCTGTAATATATCTACTTTTGCAGTACTGGTTGTCATTCCTCCAACTTTATAGCCATCTTCAACTAAAGCTTTAATAAGTTTTTTTCCAATTACACCAGTTGCACCCGTTACCAAAATTCTCATATTTTGCCCATCCTTTTCATGTTGCTTTCAACAATATCATTGTATGGTTGTTACTTACTCTATACAATAACTATAAAATGAATCTGTACCGGTAAAGGGGTATGTAAATGTTGAAATATCAACAAATTATTACAGATATACTTAACGAAATTGAGCAAGGTATTTTAACACAAGGAGCAAAACTACCTTCTATCCGCGAACTAAAAAACCGATATTTCTGCAGTTCAGAAACCGTGTTAAAAGCATTAAATGAATTAAAATATCAGCATAGAATTTTTTCCATCCCAAAGAGTGGTTTCTATGTACTGTCTACAGCAAATTACGAAAGTGCTGTGAATACAGATTTAATTGATTTTGCTACGGCAATACCCGAAAAAACAATGTTTCCTTATACGGAATTTCAACATTGTTTGAACCAGGCCATTGAAGTTCATCATGATGGCCTTTTCTCTTACGGAATGACTTTTCATGGATTAGACTCCTTAATCTTAGAGATAAAAAAATTACTAGAGCAATATCAGGTGTTTACTAAAAAAGAAGATATTGTGATTACAACTGGCACTCAGCAGGCTCTATACATATTGACAGTAATGCCTTTCCCAAACGAAGGGGATACTATTGTAGTCGAGCAACCTACCTACCACCTGTTTAATCGTTTACTGGAAACAACTGGTATTAAATATATTGGCATTAAGCGTGATGCAAACGGGATAAATCTACAGCAATTAGAAAAAATTTTTTCTGAACATCGTGTAAAATTTTTCTATACTATGCCACGGTTCCATAATCCTTTAGGAACTTCTTTTAGTAAAAAAGACAAATTAAATATATTAGCTCTAGCAAATAAATATAATGTCTATATTGTTGAGGATGATTATGTAGCTGATTTTGATTTAAATACCAAAGCAGATCCTATGTTTGCCTATGATATATGTAATCGTGTTATTTATCTAAAAAGCTTTTCAAAGATTATCTTCCCTGGATTGCGCGTTGGGGCTACCGTACTTCCTAGTCTAATTTCTAAACATTTCCTAGCTTTAAAAAGAGTGGTTGATTATGATACTAGCCTTATAACACAGGGAGCATTGGACCTTTATTTAAAAAGTGGAATGTTTCATTCCCATAGTAGGATGCTGGCCAAAAAGTATGCAGAGAAATCAACTATTTTACATGAGGAGGTACAATATCTAGCCAACTCTTCAATTATTGACTATACACGACCACACTCGCTCGATACTAAGCTCCACATTGTTTTACCACCCAGAATAAATATAGATACTTTAATTCAACATTTACGCATTAAAGATGTGCATATTAAAGCTATTGACGAAAATTACTTAACTAATTTTCACAAGGAAAATATACTCAAAATCGATGCAAGAAATACAAATCTATTCTTGATTGCACAAGGTGTTCAAAAAATATTTACGGCTGTAACAGAGATAATATAGTAGTATTAAATCTTAACCATGTATCCCTATCAAACTTGTAAACTATAAATAAATATGCTAATGTATTTGTAATCGTTATTTCCGAAAATTTTTATATTGCATTTCTTATCAAGAGAGACGGAGGGATTGGCCCTATGAAGTCTCAGCAACCAGCCTATAGGTATGGTGCTAACTCCAATTGGCAAAATATTGCCTTGAAGATGAGAAGACTAACATCAGTTGCTTTGCACAAGAGTCCTCTTCTCCAAGGAGGGCTCTTTTTTATGGTTGTGATCTTAACAAGAAGGACAAGCAGGGAATAACTCATACTATTAATAGAAAGCAGGTAAATACGATGACGAATGAACTTTTACATGCAGTGCAGCTATTGAAATCAAAAAAATGGGTGGATTTAACACATACATTTGGACCAAATTCACCACACTTCTTTATGTTTGAGGACGCAAAGTTTGAAACATTATTTTCTCATGATGATGGCTTTTTTGCGCAGCAATTCTCTTTTCCAGGACAATATGGAACACATATCGATCCACCTATCCACTTTGTAAGGGACACTCGTTTTTTAGAAGAATTGGATTTAAAAGAATTAGTACTACCATTAATCGTGATTGATAAATCGAAGGAAGCCGAACAAAATAATGATTTTACATTAACTGTTCAGGATATTCTTGACTTTGAGGCTGAGCATGGGGAAATTGAAGCAGGTACATTTGTTGCTCTACGTACTGATTGGAGTAAGCGCTGGCCAAATAAGGATGCATTCAATAATAAGGATGCTGAGGGTCATAATCATATACCAGGCTGGGGATTAGAGGCATTACAATTTTTATTCAAAGAACGAAAGGTTAGTGCTATTGGTCACGAGACTTTCGACACTGACTCAGCAGCAGATTTTCGCAAGAATGGTAAGTTAGACGGTGAATATTTTGTACTTGAGCAAGATACTTATCAAATTGAGCTATTAACAAATTTAGATCAGCTACCACCAAAAGGGGCTGTCATTTTCAATATAGTACCGAAACCAGAAAAAGCATCTGGATTCCCTGTTCGTTCATTTGCCATCTTACCTTAAAAATAAATAAGGGTCTCATTCATTTAGAAGAATCAGACCCTTATTTATTTCTTTTTTTGAAAAAATAATAAATGACCAACATTATTATGATGAATACTGCGATAAGATAAATACTGTAGTGAGATAAATAAAATCCTACATAGCGCCATTTCTCACCCAGTACTTTTCCTAATGTAATAAAAGTAAATGTCCAAATAAACGCTCCTGCATAAGCAAAAATGGCAAATTTTCTATATGGATAGTTATTAATTGCTGCAATATATGCGGTAAGATGGCGTACACCTGGAATAAAATAACCTATCAGTAATAAGACAGGCCCTATTTTCGTAAACAATTTTTTAGTAAAATCAATTTTTTGTTTAGTAATATGAATCTTTGGTCCATATTTATGCAATAAAGGTAGCCCGAATCGATACCCTATATAATAACTTAAGGTAATGCCACCAATTGCGCCTATGGTTGCGCTAAGTAATGCTGGAACATGTGCTAGTGTTTCTCGATATACGCTATATCCTACATATGTTAAAAATATTTCATCAGGAATAGGCAACCCAACAATCCCTCCAACTAGGATAAGAATAATGCCAAAATACCCGTAATGTTCAATAAGAGATTGCACATGATGCGCCATAAATTCATCCCACCTATAGCATTATAATCATTTTTTATCGTTAGCTTTATCATACTCAATGTAGTTAACTTTATGAGCACTGTAGCCTCAATCATTTTTTCCTTTGACACCCCTCTAAATTTACTAAAAATATTAGCTTTCAAAAATGACTTACTTAAATTATTTTTAGCTCCTGTAAAGCATGATATATGCCGCCTTCAATGGATTTTTTCGTTATATAATCAGCACTACTTTTCAAAGCCTCACTTCCATTCCCCATTGCAACCCCAAGACCAACCTGTTCTAGCATATCTATATCATTATCGCCATCGCCAAACGCAAGTGCTTCCTCAGGGCTAAAATTAAAATAATCAAGTACAGCCTGTACGGCAATCGATTTGGAAACATCATATTGCAATACATTTGTAATATACGGATGCCATCTTTTAAATTTTAAATGAGGAAATTGTGCTGTATATATTTGCTCAATATCTTTATTAGCATATAAACACATTAGATAAATTTCCTGCTCTACAATATTCTCATGAAATTCAGGAAATTTAGATAAAGATAGTGTTTCTTGCAGAGCTTTTAGTGTCCTTGGCTTGTGTACGTTATTCATAAATAAATGTTCTGTAAAAAATGAAAGACTCTGTTTATTCTCTTCAGCAAAAACTTGAACTGCTTGGACAATATTTTTGTCAATTGATATTTTATGTATTACCTGATTTTGATGCTTAACATACGCTCCGTTAGCGGTTATAAATGTCTCTATTCCTATGCTTCTTAAATTTTGACACATTGATAATGGTCTTCCTGTAGCAGCAACAATGCTAATTCCCCTCTGTTTTAGCTGATGTATTGCCCTCCTAGTGCTTTCTTCAATACAACCATCTTCATAGTTAATAAGTGTTCCATCTACGTCAAAAAAAACAATTTTACAATCCATCATACACCCCTCACCTTAAATAGTTATAAATACCCACTAATGTTATTTAAGTTCTTAAAATGATTCGCAATTAGCATAAACATTTGTACGTAATTTGACAAATTTAAATAAATCATATAACTTCTGTTCACTATACCGATAAACACTATTGCAAATACATATAGAAACGGTCACAAACAAAAAAAGTAATAATATTTTTATTTTAATAATCCTAAAGGAGTATACCAAAGAACACAGAATTGTTAAAATGGAAGATAATCAATTAAATACATTGAACGATAATACTCATCGTATAAATAGAACAAAAGAAACAACAATTAATTAAGAGTAAAGGAGTTGATTCTTATGGCATTTAACATTTACTACTATGAAAGTAGTGTGGATTGTAAGTTTTGCAAAAAGCACTTTACCACATATAAGGTACGCCCTAATCGTTATAAAATTGTTGAGGAGCAAACGGATTTCATGCCAGTCTATGAGGGCTTAAATCCATTGTTATATGAAGTTGCTGTTTGTCCACATTGTGGCTATGCCTACCATAAATCCATGACAAGAACCTATGGGCCTTTCATGCTCCTTATCGATGAGCTATACATTAAAGAGCTTCAAAGACCTATGAATATCTGTCAAGAGCGTACAGTTGATGATGCCATTATAAGTTTTAAGCTTGCTTATTTAGTGTCCAGAGCCTCTATGGAAGAATCACTTCTTATGGCAAATTTCGCTTTAAAAATAGCCTGGTTATATCGCTTAAAAGAGGATCAGGAATCGGAAATGCGCTACCTCTTTGCAGCAAGAGATTTTTACAGTAAATCATTTGCATCCAATCAAGAAGGCAGTGAAAGAATTCAATTTTTACACGCAGAATTAAGCCTACGACTTGGTGACATGACTGAAGCAAAAAAAGGATTCTCTCGATTAATTGCAGATCGAAATGTTTCCAATAAATATCGTAAATTGGCTCGCAATCGCTGGGAAAATTATAAGTATGATGAACAGCCAGTCATCTTAAACGAGGATATTGGAAAAATCATCAATTAAAAGGATAAGGAGAGGAGTTATTATGCACCGATTTGCAAAAAAAATTGATGTGCGAGAGGAGGATATATTTTCTGAATTACATCACTTTTTACTTAGAAAAAATAATCGCTTTTTAACAAATGACGAGGTCGTTGCATTAACGGGGGTTTCCTCTGAGCTGCTTTATAAATGGGTGAAGGCAGGAAAGTTAAAAAATTCAATTTTCCCTAATCTAGGTGCCCCTTGTGAACGATGTGGCCAGATTACACAGGCAAAAATTTGTATTAGTTGCTCATCAACAATCGTTAGTACATTAAAGCAGGAAGAAAAGGATCGTGCATGGTTTAATCAAATACAACGCAACAATCACAGGGCTAGCACATATCACTATAAATGAGTTAAATACAGCACCTCCACAGTGTATCCTTTCTTTTAGGTATCTCACTTTTGGAGGTTTTTTTACTCTATTTTCCTGATTCAAGACGTAAATCCAAATTTAAACAAAATTTAAACAGAAATCTCCTTAACTTTAAACTTACCTGCGTATAATTTGATTCAATCTATTGCGAGGGATTGATGGACAATGACAAAAGGAAAAAGAAATAAAATGCTATTATCTTTAAGTATTGCATTGACAAGTTTTATAGCATTTAATGGGAATGCAAATGCGGCAGTGGCTGCTCCAAGGATAGCAGAGCAGACAAGTTTAGAGCAGGGATCAGAAGTAAAGCAAGCTCGTACATCCAATGAAGCACTACAAGACTGGAAGAATTGGGTGAATGACCATGCATATAGTTTAAATTCCATTCAGCCTGAATCCTTTGAATCAACAAAAATTGCATCCAGTAAATTTGAAGATTTAGAGATGCTAAAGCCCTTATTACACGATAAGCGTATTGTTTTTTTAGGAGAAAGCTCGCATGGTGTAGCAGAGTTTAGCCTAGCAAAAACACGTATCATTCAGTTTTTACACCAAGAAATGGGCTACAACGTCCTTGCCTTTGAAAGTGGCATGGGGAACGTTATGAATGCTCAGGGACAAATTGACAAGCAATCGGCTCAGCAGACAATGAAGGATGGAATTTTTGGTGTATGGTGGTCTAAAGAGACCCTACCGTTATTTGAGTATACTAAGAAAACTCAAGCTACAGAGCAGCCTTTAATGTTAACTGGCTTTGATATTCAACAACAAGGTGCCTTTACAGATGGGGGCTGGCTAGAAAATAATCAGCTTGCTAAACAGTTCAGTGAAGTAGAGAATCAGCTTGTAGATTGGACCTACAGCAAAGATTTAAAAGGATATCAAAAGGCCAAACCAAGCATTATCGATGTGTATAAACAAGTAAAATCACAAGTACAGCTTAAAGAGAAAGAGTTAAAAGCAGCTTATCCGAGCGAACCTCATATTACAAAGCTTATGGAACGTACATTAGCTGACCGTATACGCTTAGCAGAAGAGTATGTAGAACTATCTATTCAATCAAATATCGATATTGAGCAAAATAAATATGATTCATTCTTTAAAACTATGGAATGGCGGGATCAAGGCATGTTGGAAAATTTACTTTGGCTAGCAGATGAGATTTATCCAACTGAAAAGTTTATTGTTTGGGCACATAATGATCATATTCGCAAGGCCCAATCTGAAGTAATGGGGTCCCCTTATGCGCTAAACTTAATGGGTGAACGTCTACCAGACATCTATAAAAAATATAGCTATGTACTTGGTCTATATATGGCAAGTGGAGAAAATGCAAGCAATGCACGTGAAACTTGGTCTGTATTACCTCCAGTCAAAGGATCTACTGAGGATATCCTTTCCTCAACGAAGAAGCCATACACATTTATTGATTTACGAAATCGTCAAAATGAAAGAGGTAATTCATGGATGTTTGAGCCACGTATATCCTATAGTTGGGGAGTTATACAAGAGAGCTTTGTTCCTCGTGATCAATTTGATGGCATCCTTTTAATCGATAAAGTAAGTATTCCAAATTACATCGAATAAATTTTTAGCATTTAGCAAACTAGTTTTTCTAGTTTGCTATTTTTAAGTATCCATCGAAATCGTATCCCAGTCTTCATTTTGATGACTGATCATCCAGAATAAGCCTCTGCGTCTTTCCATAACAATACTTTCATCCATACCAGAAGGAGCCGTTTGTTCTTGTATACGACTCTCTACACAAGCCCAGTGTAATCTGTATATCTTATCGGCTTCATCCAATATTTCTACCTGACTACGCATCGTAGTTTGAAGATAAAATTGCTCAAACGTTTCGTAGTTAGAAACAACTTGAATAGCATACTCACAATCACATACTTCATCAGGAAAATCAAGCTTGTCAACAAATCCAAGTACCCAAATTAGTGTCCAATAAGCCTCATATTGCCATGAAATATTAATGGCTTCCTGTGCATTTGGTTGTTGACTATATAAAAAGGCTCTTTCATTGTCAGTTAGAATGTCTTCTACTTCATATTTACGCAACATACTGATAAAAAAGTCTCTTGATTCCACTACATTTTCTCCTTGTGCCACATCACAAGCAAATTGAATAACAATTAGTAAAGCTGCAGCTCTCCTAGCAATATCCTCTTTAGTTTTAAACTGACAAGCCCCAATTGGTGGAAGTTGCGGGAGTGACTCTGTATATGGAATACCCTTTTCTATTAAATAGGCTATTGTTTTATTCTTTCTTTGATGGCCTTCTTCCGATGTCACCTCTTGTCCCCTCACCTTTTGTGTACAGGCACGAGGTCTAAAGTTGGATGGTCCTGATTGCCCATCAGGATAAACAATAACTACCCCTTCCTTGTCTAGTAAGGTACCATTTGGAAAAAAGCCAATACCCCCCCACTACTATTGTTTGCACATGGCATGAGTTTATATAGTCGCCAAAATACTTTCCAACTTGAAGAATTAGTAAGTCATGGCTATATTGTTGTTGCTCTTAATTTTACAGGTGATGCGACAACAACCATATTCCCTGATGGCGATCGTGTTGATTTTACACCAATTGAAAACACAATTACGTTCTTGAATAATCGAATCAAACTTTGGGAGCAGGATACATCATTTGTTTTAGATGAAGTCATCAAAGGGAATTTTGATAAGAAATTCCATGCAATAGCCTCACTAATTGACTATGACAATATTGGTATGTTAGGTCACTCTTTTGGTGGTGCTACTTCTGCTCAAATGCTTGTAAAGGACAGTCGCATTAAAGCAGCAATTGATATGGATGGTGGATTGTATGGTGATTCAATGCCATCAAATGGTCCTGAAAAACCATTGATGCTGATGAATGCTGAGGCATCTATTAACTTTATGAAGGAGGCATATAGCAAGCAACCAGGTAATCGTGATGAATTGTTTGTAGAGTCTTATCTAAGAAATAAAACAATTGAAAAGCCTGGTGTCTACACAGCTATTATTCCAAAAACAAATCACGGAAGTTTTACAGATTTAGCAGCCGTTTCGCCGATTATTAATGAATCTGGTGCAGATGTAAATGCAATTTATAAATTAATCAATGAACTATCACTTGGCTTTTTTGATAAAAATTTAAAAGGAATCCATGACAATAAGTTAAACGAAATACAGGAAGCACATCCGGAAATAAACTTAACTTTGCACTAAAGCTTAGTAGAAGCTTGTATAATTTGGGGTGTTGATAGTCAAAAATGCTTCAACACCCTTTTTTTATTTCCACCATAATTTTTGTTACATATTCCTCTTCACGATTTTTAATAACTGCATCATAAATATATTCCTCATAAACGTATTGCCCAAGTTCGTAGCCCTTTTCACTCATGATCTTAAATAACCGCTTGTAGGATTCGCCAAGTGTCGTGGATGTTCCTACATGGTATCCCACAATAAAATCTCCTTCAATCGCCCTGAAATAAGGATGACCCTCCTGTGGATGCGGCTGCTCAATATACAAGTAACTATAATTATCATAGTTACCTGCTAACACCTGCTCCCTCCTTGTAATTCCCCCAATTGGATAACCTGTGTCTAATTGGGAGCGATCCAACTCATCAATAAAATCAGAGACAGCCTTAACAAATTGCTCCTCCGTCGAATCCTCTATATTTCGACTTAAGTATAATGTTGCCTCTGGTAAATGCTCAATTGTAATGCTATCAAAATCAAGATGCAGGGCCTCCTTTGTTAAATCAATTTTGACATCGATAATGCCTTCAATCATCTCCAGCTCTCTTCGTTTTTTGGCGACAATCTCCTTTTGCTGATGCATTAAGTCTAGAAAATTTTCAGGTGATTTTTCAGCCATATATTTTTGAATTTCCTTCAAAGACATACCTACCGCCTTTAACAGCTCAATGACACTAAAAAATTCATATTGAGCAATGGAATAATAGCGATAGTCCTTATTATCCTTCATGATGGGCGATAATAAGCCAATTTGATCGTAATAAATAAGTGTTTGTTTATTAACCTTACAGATTTTCGCAAATTCACCAGATGTAAAATATTTTACATTTTTGTTAAACATTTTTAAGTTTCTCTCCTTGACTATATAGTAACTATATACATTAAATTGTAGCTATTCACAATAAAAATAGAAAGGTTTTGACATTATGTTCACGGAGATACGTGACATCACAGCTTTAAACAAAGAGGAAATTTTAACATTACGCATCGCAGATAATCAGCAAAATTTTATTGAAAGTACGGACCAATGCTTAGCAGAAGCTGAAATCGATAAACGCTTTATACCTGTTGGCTTGTACAGAGGGGATACAGCAGTAGGCTTTGCTATGTATGGTATGTTCCCTCATGTGGACAATTCAGCACGTGTTTGGTTAGATCGCTATTTTATTGATGAGCGATATCAGCACAAAGGGTTAGGGAAATACTATTTACAGCAGCTTATTGATCATCTGGTAGCTACATATGGCTGCCAAAACATTTATTTAAGCGTTTATGACGACAATCTTGCAGCCATTCAGCTATATAAAAATTTTGGATTTGTTTTTAACGGGGAGTTGGATGACAAGGGTGAAAAAGTAATGGTTAAGGTGGTGCATAACCATGACAACCATTAATCCAATCGAAACAAGGCCTCTAAAGCCTTTGTTTTTATCATACCTATTCCCCGCTATGGTCGGTATGTTACTAATGTCAGTAAATATTTTAGTTGATGGCATTTTTGTGAGCCATGGTGTTGGACCTACAGCTTTAGCAGGTGTAAATATCGCTGTTCCCATTTTTTCTATTCTTCTTTCCATTTCTCTTTGGATTGGCATGGGCGGAGCTACATTATATTCGATTTCTCTTGGTGAAGGTAATAAAAAGCGAGCACATCAAATCTTTACACTAGCATTCACAGTAATGATTGTTGTCGTTCTGACACTGATTCTATGCCTTTTATTAAATCTTAAAGAAGTCTCCTATATATTTGGAGCAAGTGATACTACCTACCCTTATGTTCAAGAGTACCTACACGTTATTTTAATCTTTGGTGTGTTTTATACAATTGAAAACTTACTAAGCATTTTTATTCGTAATGACGGCAATCCAAAGCTGGCAATGATGGGTTTAATCACTACATCTGTTTTAAATATTATCTTAAACTACATCTTTATTTTCATATTCAATTACGGCGTAACTGGCTGTGCATTAGCTACAGCAATCTCCACAATTATTGGTATGTCAGTACTCTTCCTACATTTCTTCAGAAAGCAATCCGAATTAAGATTTGTACGTCATTTTTTCAGCATCTCTGATTTAAAGAAAATATTTTCAATCGGGCTACCAAGCTTTATTGTTGAAGCATCAGTAGCAGTAATCGTCATTCTTTATAACGTGACATTCTTACACTATTTAGGTTCAGACGGAGTTACTGCCTACGCAATGGTGAACTATATTCATACAGTACTGCTAACCGTTTTTCTTGGTATTGGTATGGCGCTTCAGCCCCTAGTTAGCTATCATCATGGTGCAAGATTAGTAGCAAGATTAACGGCACTCTTGAAAATCGGCACTGCCACAGCACTTATTTTTGGCTTAACAACTGCTATTATCGCCATGTTATTCCCATCACAGTTAATGGCACTGTTCGGAGATAGTACATTTGAAATTCGTAATATGGCTGCACAGGGCTTCGTTCATTTTGCTATTGGTTATGTATTTCTAGGCATGAATATGGTGTATGCAGAATTCTTCCAATCTATTGAAAAAATTCGACTTGCCACAACTATTATGTTATTAAGAAGTATTGTATTATTCATACCTACACTTGTGCTGTTGCCTAAGATTCTTGGTCCTCAAGCTATTTGGTGGACCTTCCCTGTTGCTGAGGGAATTACCGCACTGCTAATTTTTATATTTATGAAAAGAAAATCACATACAATTTTCAGACCGGTAGTTAAAAAAACAGTGCTATAATGGAGAAAACCCCTTTCGTAATATTGCAACGAAAGGGGTTTATATTGGTTACTTTTTATTTTTCACAAGCCCAACCATCATTATCTCTATCAAGCTTTGCTGAATACGCTGAATGTCCCTTTTTTACACCTTTAGGGTATTTTTTGTTTAGTTCTTTGCAGTTTTTAAATGTCTCTTTCGCTTCTACTTCAGCATTTAATGATGTGAACGAAAATACTAATGTTGCCGTTAATAAAGTTAAAAATACTTTTTTCACTATAAGACCCCCTAGTGGATAATTTTACATAATTTAGAGTAATAATACTATAGTTATAGATGAAATATAAAAGGAGCCCCTAAAAAGAAGCTCCATTTTCTTAACTATCCATTTTGTATCATAATTTTCCATTAACAATTAAATTTTTAGTATAATTCCTTTTCCCTAAATAAAAGAAATAGCTACCTAAAAGGGATATGAAAGCCATGAATAAAAACATCGTTGTTCCTCCATATACTGACAGCAAGATGCCTCCAAACCAAGGACCTACAAAATTTCCAAACTCCCCTAAGCTTTGAGCACCATAGTAAGTTCCACGTAAATGGGATGGTGTAATTTCATCTACTTGAGCATACTCAGCAGGAATAACAAGTATTTCACCTAAAGTAAAAATAAACATCGAGATAATGAATGGTGTCCAATTGATTGAAAAGGCAAACCCAGCTTCTCCAATCGCAAATAAAATACATCCAAATAAGATTCTTTGTGTAAATGTAAATCGCTCTGACCATCTCGTTACTGGTATTTGAAGTATTAATACAGTGAAACCATTAATGCTCATCAGCGCTGCAAATAATTTTATGCCATCCACGATATTTGCCTGTAGGTGTTGAGAAAGTGTCACAGACATTTGACCATGCACAGTCGTTAATAATATTCCTCCAATAATAAATAATAATAATGGCGTGTCCTTACGCATTGTATTCCATAATAATGCTATATTAATGCTCTCCTCAGATACTGATTCATTATCATCAATAGCTCTAAGTATAAGAAATAAAACAACTGCATAGATGATATACACAACAGAAGTTAATACAAATGCTATCGTACTGCCTCCTATACCTAATAATGCTCCTAGCATAGGACCAACTGAATAACCAATATTCGATGCTAAATAACGATTAGCGAACATTTTATATCTTTTATGATCTGGTGTTAAATCAGCCATTAGTGCCTTAGAAACAGTACCAAAAAAAGCCTGAGCTACTCCTCTAAGAATGCTAAAAAAAAGTAAGCCCATAATATTAGCCGTAGTGATAAAACCTACAAACGCTATACTTAACCCTATTAAAGAAAGAAGCATTAATTTCTTTCTTCCAATAAAATCTGAAAGAACTCCCCCAATTAACCCACAAAAGGTTCCAGCTAAGGGACCTACACCAATAATAAATCCAATGGTCGCAAAATCTAAGCCTACAGATTGGCTTAAAAAAATAGCTAAAAAGGGCATACTCATAGAGCTTGTTAGGGTTATTAAAACAGTACCGAAAACTAATACATGTACAACTGGATGATATTCCTTGATATAACTTTGTATTTTACTCATTGCAAACCCCTTTGTTCGTTCTATGAATTAACCAATTAGGTGATTTTGGATTCTAGCAAAACTTAATGTCCAGTTTTGTTCAATTTCATTAAGTACTACTGATAAATTTTTTTGCCTAATAGCTTCGATAATACGTAAGTGTTCCTCATAGGAAAATTGAACATCCTCTACTAAATTAAAATAATATAATTCAACACGTCTAAGTTTTTGTCTGACACCCGCAAGTATTCGTTTCAATTCCTTATTTTGAGATATCTCAATAAAAACTTCATGAAACTCGTTATCGTGTTCTACTGCTTCTAATTGTTTTCCTTCAGTTATTGCTTTTTTAAGTTTAAGATTAATTGTTTCCATTATTTTTAGATGATCATCTGCTATATGTTCAAATATCTGTTTCATCGCTAATTGTTCAAGCGTACAGCCAATAGAATAGAGATGGTATACTTCAGTAGCATCAATAGGGGATACAGTCGTTGAACGATTAGGCTTTGTTTGTACAAACCCTTCATCTTCTAAGCGCAATAATGCTTCTCGAATTGGTGTTCGGCTAACTCCTAATTGTTCAGCTAATTCCTTGTCTCTCAATTGTTGATTGGGCTTTAAAGTTCCATCAACAATCCAATCTCTTATAATCGTATATGCCTCCTCACGTACAAACGTCCGTTTAAGCTTTTTCTTAGAATCGAATTGTTCCATCATCAATGCCTCCAAATATTTTATCTACTGATATGTAATATATCACATATCGGTGTCGCTTTCTTTATTTTTATCTCTTTAAGCATTGATAATGCTAATTTATAAAATCAAAAAGGAATCATTTAATCTTTTGATTCCTTTTTGAAAGATACTGCTATTCGATTTGTTTATTTTCATGCACAGTCGTAGCCTTTTGTAGTTCATCCTCCGAGGACGTAACTCCCAGAATATCAAGTAGAAACATGAATAATGGAATACCTATAATCAATCCCCATACACCAAGGAAATGCTCCGAGAAGAGTATGACGATGAATGTATAGAAAATAGGAAGGTCCGTCTTTGCAGACATTAGCTTTGGATTTAAGAAGTATGCCTCTATAGCATGTAGCACCATCACTATTACTAAGATATAGACAATGTACATTAAACCACCAATGCTATATGCAATAATACTCAGTGGAATTAAGGAAATAATAACCCCTGCGACAGGTACTAATCCTAATACAAAGAGCATGATTCCCAAGGCAATTAAATGTGGGAAGCCCATAATAGATAGAGCTATAACCGATAAAATACAGTTCACTGCTGCTATAATAAATTGTGCTTCAATCACTTTACCAAAAGAACGAATGAAAATTCTTGAAAAATAATTTAATTCATCATAAAGAGGACCAATCTTACTTTCTTTAAACTTTGCTGTAAATTCAATAATTCTCTTTTTCTCAAGCAAAATAAACAAGCTCAAAATCAGCGAAATAAAGATGTGTAAAATGATTTTACCAATATTCGTAATATTTTTAAGAGTCAGGTCCACGCCCTGCTCTAAATATTTACCAAGTTCAATCTTTTCAAAGGTAGGTGCCAAATATCTGGCAATCTCATTATCATCTGGATCCAAATTAAAGCTAGAAATAAGATCAAAAAGCTGTGTAATCTGTTGGGTAACTACTGGCAAATACTTATAGATTACCGCAACAATTCCTGCCACTAACAACAAATAAAGGGTAACAGTTACTGCTTTTTCATTCATCGGTACGTACTTTCGAACTTTTGCTGTTGTCTTCGTAGTTAATTGATTCATTAAATAGGTAAGAATAAAGGTAAGAAGAATAAGATTAATCATACTGCGCATTAAGTAGAGTGCAGCAGCGATTCCGACTAGAATAATAAAGCGTTTAAATCCATTGCTACGAAAGAAATTACTCATGTATTCACTCCTTCTACAAAACGGCTTCGCTGTTTTTACTGCTCCAGTTTCGCTATCAAATGAACATAAGCAATTAATAAATTGATGTAAAACATTACGTATCATTCTTATGTAAATACTCCCCCTTCTTTGGATTATTATTTCCATCATCTCTTGAAATAAGACTTACTTATATTTGCCTTACAAGTGTCTTAAGGGATGAATGTTAAACCCAAGGAGCGGAAAAGAATTGCATGCCTTATCAAATTTAAAATGGAGAACAATACTTTTGTACTTTATTGAAAGCTATATCAGCGTTACAAGCCTTAATTCTATTTATCTATTATAACCTTTTGAATGAGCATATCCAATTTATGTTCCTTTATAATAGTATTAAATATAATTTTTAATCATTAGTATCAGTATGTTATTTTTAACATAATTTTAAACTTAAAAATAGATAGGATGATTTTTATGAAGATTACAAGAAACCCTAAGGAAATTCATCAACCAGTCGCTCCTTATGTACATCAAATTGAAGTAACAGGACCTCAGAGATGGTTAACATTATCTGGACAAATCGGAATGGAGAAGGACGGAACGATACCTGAAGAGTCAACAGCTCAATTGAAGATTGCGCTAGAAAATATCCGAAAGAATCTTGAAAGTGCCAATATGGAAGTTCAGGATTTAACGAAGCTTGCTTTTTATTTGGTTGGGGAGATGAACGCAGAGCAACGAAAGCAAATAATAAGTGATTTTCTTGGACAGCATCTTCCATGTACGACCTTAATGTATGTGGTAGCCCTTGCTGCACCTTCCATAAAGGTGGAGATTGATGCCTGGGCATGTAAGGAAATGTAACCTTATCATATGTAGATGTTCGTAGAAATGTGCGCTTTGGTTTGCATTTTTATCTGTAAATTAGGAGCTGTCTCATAAGTCCCTTTTTGAGTAAAATAACATGAAATTGAAAAGGCAGAAACATTGTATTAACAACGTTTCTGCCTTTCACATGTTATTCATTTTGGTTAAAAAGCCCTTTTTGAGACAAGCTCTATGCACTATTTTACTTTAGCATGTTTGTATCCATAGGCTATATATATAACCAAGCCTATTGCTAGCCAAATTAAAAAGCGCAGTATTGTAAATATTGGCAGACTGAAAATTAATGCAAGTGATCCACCAACACCTACTATCCCAACAAGCCATATTGCTGGCACTTTAAATGCGCGAGGTTGATCTGGTCGCGTGTAACGAAGAACAATTACACTAATTGTTGTTAATGCAAACGCAGTCAAACCTCCGATGTTAGCAAATTCCGCTAATTCACCAATCGATAAAAATCCAGATAATAGAATACCTGTCAATACAACGATGAAAATAGATAGAACAGGCACGCCGGTCTT
Organism: Lysinibacillus sp. GW821-FHT14F06; assembly: GCF_058803665.1. Taxonomy (NCBI): domain Bacteria; kingdom Bacillati; phylum Bacillota; class Bacilli; order Caryophanales; family Bacillaceae; genus Lysinibacillus; species Lysinibacillus sp. GW821-FHT14F06. Next base: position 30,354 of record NZ_JBXAPF010000022.1, on the reverse strand, counting down.
TTTATTCGTTTGTGCAATACGCTCTGGGAGAAGTCCATCACGGCTCATCGCAAATAGAACACGTGTAGCACTAGTAGTATTTGCAATCATTGTAGCAAGCAATCCAAAGATAACTGCTACCGCGACGATAGCGCCTCCCCATTGAATACCTACAGATTGTAACGCAAATACTGTTGGGTTTGGAACATCTAAATCAGGGAATGGTACAATCCCTGTCAATATCGCTGCAACAAGAGCATAAATAAGCGTTAATACACTTAGCCCACCAATTAAAGCTTTTGGTATTGTTTTTTGTGGATTTTTGACTTCTTCAAGTACTGTTGTTACACCATCAAAACCTGTAAAAGCAAAGAATACTAACGCTGCTCCAGCCATGACACCTGACCAACCAAATGGTGTAAATGGCGTCCAGTTTACAGGATTAATGTGGAATGCACCGATGGCAAGGAACAAAATAATTGCTGCAACCTTTGCAATTGTAAATAATGTATTTGAACGACCCACATTCTTAATCCCGCTCAATGCAATCCAAGCCACGATAAGCCATCCTATTACTGCTGGTAGATTGACAATCCCGCCATGTGCAATGTCTTTTGTAAGAACTTCGGGTATATGTATACCTACAGATTGTAAAAATGAATCTACGTACCCACTCCAGCCAACTGCGACGGTACTAGCAATAACCGTAAATTCTAAAAGCAAATCCCACCCAATCATCCATGCGATAATTTCTCCTAACGCAATATAGGAATAGGTGTAAGCGCTTCCGGCGACAGGTGCCATTGCTGCGAATTCTACATACGCTAGTCCAACTGCAATTGTTACAATCCCACCGATGAGGAATGAAACGATAACTCCAGGTCCAGCATGTAGAGCTGCAGTAGTTCCAGGTAAAACAAATATCCCTGCTCCGATTGTGGCTCCTAAAACATATAGCATTAATTGCCATGACCCAAGTTCACGTTTAAGTTTAAAGCGTTCAACTTCGGTTATTTTATTGGCTTGCTCGATTGACTTCGTTCGTAAAAACTTCGCCATAATAACCACCCCTTATTAATAACTAATAAATATAAAATTTTCTAATAATTAGTATATTATATACTTTTTAGAATTGAGTCAACAATTAGATTATTGGAAAAATTAATTTTTCATTAGATTATAGTAAATTTTATTGCTTAATATAGATAAATAAAATAAATAACTGAATATTTATCTTTTTTACTTATAAACTAGTACCGTTAGAGATTCTAAGTACATATAAAAATCTATGAGCTCCTCAATTAACTGAGAATTCTCATAGATATCTTTTACAACTATTTTACTGGGATCGTGACTATAGCAGATGGCTCTAGTTCCATATATGGCGTCGTTACAGTATGAACAATTGGTTTCCCTACATTTGCTTGATAAGATACCTCATACTTATTTGGTCCAACTGCATGAACATAATTAGTGATAAGACTTTCTCCTGAATCTGACACAATCTCAAAAAAGGAAGGTGTAAGTGTATCATCAAAAGGAAATTCACTATCGATATAAAAAGAAAGTGTAGCCTCATGTTCCTTTTTTGTTACTCCAGTTATGACATAATCACCCATCTTTTCCTGTGATATTCGCTGTGGGAATGAGTCTGCTAGTGGTACAATTAAATCCTTACGATTTAAGTTAAACGGGAAGAAATAGTAAGCTATTCTTACCTCAGTAATATCTTGACGTAAGGGCTCTATTAAGTACGTGTAAGTTGTACTTTTGTCATCGCCACTTCCTGGTTGGTCCAATATTTTAAGTGGCGTGCCATGCTGATCCATTATTGTCGCATTTAGAACACCGGACTCTTCAGAAAATAATTTGTCCATAGTCGCATCAAATTTCACTTTGATCTTTGTCGTTGTTGTTGAGCTGTCCATGCTTTCTACAACAAAGGCGTTACCTTTTACCTTCCCTGTTTGACCAGCAATTACTTTATTGCTATGATTATTTACCTTTTTAATAGGTGTAGAAAATAGCCATTCTCCTTTTGTAGAACCCACCTGTAGAAACTTTATGGTTAAATCAAATTTATCAGGTAATTCTTCAGCGATCGGAAATTCTAATAACCCGCGAAATATATTTTTATCTTCTAAAATTTTTAAACTTTCAGGAACATTTAGTTCTCTTTCGTTAACAGTTATAATGGCTTGTGAAAGTTCCTTATACTCCGGCATTGAAAAAATCACATTTAACCGTGCTCCATCAAACACAATTTCCTCTATTGTAAGAGCTGTACCGTTACTAGTAACTGTCTTATTTAGGACTGCCTTATTGTCATCAGAAAGCGCTGTTTCCAATCCTTTATCATGTTCTTTTATATTAAACATAAAACCAATAAGTGGCACGTCTGCTAACACACTTGCCATTTTAGGAGAAATAAAACCGGAACCCACAATTAAAGCTATACTTGCCACACTTGAAAGGATGACTCTTTTCCATATTTTCTTGTCTTTTTTCTTTTGTATGCCCATCCCCTTTTCAATAGCAAAATCTAGCTTTTCCATTGGGACATCGATGCTCTCTATTACTTTCTTAATATTGTTCTCCATAATTCTCTCCCTCCCTATTAAAATATTTTTTTAGCTGCTGTATGCCTCTATGCACATTTGTCTTAACTGTGCCCTCTGGACAATCTAATAAATCAGCAATATCCTTTGTAGATAAATCACGATAATACTTCAATAGAATGACAGTTTTATATTTCTCTTCAAGCTGCTCAATAGCTTGTAGTAAATCTAGTCTCTCATCATAGCTTAAAACTTGGATTTGCTCTGATTGTTGTTCCAAGATAGGTACTATTTTTTGATTTTTTCGAAGCGTCTCGATGGCTGTATTGATTAGAATCCTCATCAGCCATGTGGTAAAATAGCGCTCCTCTTTGACTGTATGGATTTTGCTATAGGCTCTTGCTACCGTCTCCTGTACAACATCTAAAGCATCATTTTCATTTTTCATATAAATATAGGCCATTTTATATAGCTTTATTTTTTCATTCTGCAACAGCTCCACAAAAGCTTTGTTATTACCCTTTTTCGCCTTTAGTAATAGTGACTTTTCCTGCAACTTTTCCATCCTCCTTTCTTGTTTCTATATGTTAGATGATACAGATTTGTAAATCGTTTCAATAAAGTGAGAATTTATAGCATAAAAAATCTCCTTTAGAAAATTTGCTCTAAAGGAGGAGATAGGTTTGTAACTATTTAAATTTCGTTTTCTTGATTTATACTCAATCGAATTACTTTAATAAGGTGAGTGTTGCTGCGACTGCATTGTCAACAAAGGAGCGTTGTGGTCGAGATTTCATCATAACTGTTATACCAATTAACGATACAATCAATGCCTGTGCTAAAGACTTTGCATCTGTGTTGGCATCCAGCTCACCAGTTTGGATTCCTCGTTCAATTGTCTCCTGAAAAATAACGGCTAAGTACATTTGATGTTCTCTAGTCAGGACTTCAAATTTCTCATCATGAGGAGCAAGCTCTACCATTGTATTGATACAAAAACAACCTTTACTGAAATCTTCCTCGTATTCCTCTGTAATAATATCTGCAAAAAAGATTGAAAATGCCTCTTTTACAGACGAGTATTGTTGAAGTCTAGATCGTATATCAGATGCACGAGACGTTGTATATCTTCGAAGCGCGGCTTCAAACAATTCTTTCTTGTCTCCAAAAGTCGAATAAATACTAGGGCGTTGAATACCCATTCTAGAGGTGAGGTCACTTAACGAAGTTGCCTCATATCCTTTCTCCCAAAATAGCTGCATTGCTGCTTCTAAAACTTGACCTTCATCGAATTCACGGGTTCTTGCCATAAGAACACACCTCTATACTCTAATTATAAGGATTATTTTTATTGACACTAAATTCATACCAAATAGTATGTAATTATTATATATACGAGTAGTATTCATGTCAAATAAACACTCAGTATTTTTTGATTTATAAATAATTAGTTGACATTCAAGAGAACGTTAAGATATATTTACCAATAATTATATTGTACCGAACGGTATGTTATAATTACAATTTACTGTGAATGGAGGGAAAGCATGTGTAAACTACAGACAAATTTAGAACATCCGCCTCTTTACAACGAAATAACAGATTCTTCATCATCCACAGCCTTATCTAACATGAAAGAACAGTCATCTATATCACGAGCTGTTACATTGTTGTTTGCTGCTGTCTGTGGAATATCTGTCGCTAATATTTACTTTGCACAGCCCTTGCTTGATCAATTGTCTGAGGCATTTGGTATTAATCATTCCATTATTGGTATCGTTATTACCATCACACAGATTTTTTACGGATTAGGCTTACTATTGCTGGTACCTCTTGGAGATTTACTGAACCAACGTCGATTAATAATTGGTCAAATGTTGTTATCTACAATGGCTCTAGCTATCGTTGGTACTGCCTTCTCAAGCATCGTACTTTTTGCAGGTATGGCTTTGGTGGGGCTACTCGCAGTTGTGACACAGACACTTGTGGCATTCGCAGCGACAATGGCTTCCTCTGCCGAAAGGGGCAAGGTTGTTGGGATTGTAACAAGCGGCATTGTTATTGGTATACTTCTCGCTCGAACATTCGCTGGTGTAGTAACCGATCTTGCAGGCTGGCGCTCTGTATATCTGGTATCTGCTGTCATTATGCTTTTGATGGTTTGTATGTTTGCCAAGGTGTTACCTCATGCTGAACGTGAGGTAACATCATTGTCCTATATTCGGTTAATTAGGTCAGTGCTTGATTTGTTTATTCAGGAAAGAACATTACGAATCCGCTCCGTTCTAGCCATGCTGATTTTTGCTGACTTTAGCATTTTGTGGACTTCACTAGTACTGCCGCTTAGTACACCTCCGTTCGCTCTATCTCACAGCGCGATTGGAGCATTTGGCCTTGTAGGAGTAGCTGGAGCATTGGCAGCAGCGCGAGCAGGGAAATTGGCCGATCAAGGTTATGGACAGCGAACGACAGGTATTTCTTTAGCTCTACTACTGCTTTCATGGTTGTTCATCCGTTATCTTGAACATTCTTTAATTGCGCTAGTCATCGGCATAATTCTTCTTGATTTGGCGGTGCAAGCCGTTCATGTTACAAATCAAGCTATGATTCTTCCACTGCGATCTGAAGCACGAAGTCGACTTACAGCTGGCTATATGGTGTTCTATTCTATTGGCGGTGCAAGCGGATCCATTGCTTCAACACAAATGTACTCATACTTTGGCTGGGGAGGGGTTTGCTTGCTAGGGGCCTCTGTTAGTGCCTTCGCCCTTCTTTTTTGGGCAATGACTAGCCGAGTAAGGATTTAATGAAATAACAAGGTGCTAATTAACATGGCGTTAAACTGATCACTCTATTTCTACAAGAATCATGATGGATAAAAACTAATCAGACAAGGAGAAATCATAAATGGAAATAGGTATTACTTCTTTTGTAGAAACGAAACCAGATGTTCACACTGGGGCCGTGATAAGTCACGCACAACGATTGCGTGAAGTTGTTGAGGAAATAATTTTAGCTGATCAAGTAGGACTAGATGTTTTTGGCGTCGGCGAGCACCATAGGGTAGATTACGCTGCTTCGTCCCCAGCAATGGTTCTATCAGCGGCGGCACCTCAAACGAAAAAAATAAGACTAACTAGTGCAGTGACAGTGCTCTCTTCTGCAGATCCTGTAAGAGTTTTCCAGGATTTCTCTACACTCGATGGTATTTCAAATGGTCGCGCGGAGATTATGGCAGGACGAGGTTCTTTTATCGAATCCTTCCCCTTATTTGGCTATAACTTGAAGGATTTTGATGAGCTGTTTGAAGAGCATTTAGCATTGTTGCTCAAAATACGTGAATCTGAAAAAGTCACATGGGAGGGTGGACATCGACCAGCGATTAATGATTTAGGAGTTTATCCTAGACCTGTTCAAAACCCTTTGCCAGTATGGATTGGCAGCGGTGGCAATCAAGAATCCGCCGTCCGAGCTGGTCTTCTGGGATTACCTCTTATGCTCGCTATTATTGGAGGTAGTCCAATGCAATTTGCTCCCATTGTACAGCTGTATAAAAAAGCCGCTGCTCATGCAGGTCATGATCTATCAAAACTTCAGGTAGGTTCCCATTCAATAGGTTTTGTTGGAGAAAACACAGAATGGGCAGCAGATACATTTTTCCCATCGACTCAAGCAGGCATGAACAAATTAGGGAAAGAACGAGGCTGGGCTTATTATGATCGCTCTAGCTTTGACGCTGCACGAAGTTTTGAAGGAGCCTTGTATGTTGGTAATCCAAATACAGTGGCTAATAAAATCATTCATCTTCGTAAGCATGTTGGGATTACACGTTTTATGTTGTATGTGCCTTTAAGCACGATGCCACATGAACAGGTGATGCGTGCCATAGAGTTACTTGGAACAGAAGTTGCTCCTCGTGTACGTGAGGAAGTTGCCAAATGGGAAGCAGAACAGGAGTCACATTCATTCCTTTAGGAAAGTTAAAAGTATTACAATTTGGAATCTAGTAGAGGTCTCCTGTCAAAACTACTTTTAAAGAAATCACCTATCGAATAATTCCAAATGCTGCAGGCAAAATCGTGATAAACTTCCATCCATGTTATGGATATATGGTGGAGGGCACCACAATATAGATGATGTTTTGTTCGAGTGCTTTGTACAGACAGCAAAAGGTGTTGTGGTGTCTATAGATAAAATTGATATTTTGGATATATTTACATATAATTAAATTGGGAATAAATAGAATTATTCAAGTGAGAAAATAGTGAACGAAGAATTTTAAAAAGCTTAGCTACTCTGTCGTGATAGTTTTATTACTAATTTCAACATTTACGATATCTAATTTTTCTAAGAGTGTAAATGCAGAGACTGTTATAGTCAAAACATTAAGATGGATGAACACAACTCGACTAAAGAAAAATGTACCTATACATGAGTTAGATAATGCGTTGGGGTTGGCTCATAATTTATCTGATGATGTAATGCATGTAAACGTTTGACTACCTTTACTTTGTCTGTAAATGATAAAGCATCTTATTATCCGGCATATACTAGTTATTAAATATGAGGTGAAAAAATGAAGTTATTTAATCGTAGGATTTCTTCAGCATGTGTATCCATATTATCCATGGTTACACTTTTAGTTTATAGTGAAAGTGTAACTACTAACTCGGAGATTGAAGTATCTCTTTTAAGTGCATCCTTTGGCATCGATGTTAATAATGTTAATGCAGTTGTAGGTGATGCGGATAATGTGTTTGTTGGTTATGTTGAAAAATTAGAGGGAACAGAGTATAAACATCCTGTAACAATCGAGACTGAGGTTGGAACAAAAGAAGTATCAAGTCCATATACTAATTATTCAATAACAGTAATAGACAATATTAAAGGGAAACTGAAGAAAAATATATCTGTACAAAAATCAGGTGGTATAAGTCAAGATCAAGATGTATATTTACTTTATGAAGGTGATTCGTTGCCTGTAGAGGGGCGATATTACATTTTTAATACTTATAATCAACCAGATGGATCTATTCTGATTTCTGGACCGAATTCAAATATCGAATTAAATATAAATAGTAAGAGTGAGATTCTAAGTTCAGAAGAGTATAAAAAATATGTTGAAGCAGTTAAAAATGAAGTGAAGAGTGATCGTAAAAGATTTGAATCAGACTACACTGAATAATTTTTTGGCTGATTGCAGTTGTTTCCATTGCTTTGAAGTCATTGTGCCTGCAGCCGAGGTAAATCATCGTGCAAGTCAGATCTATTTAGATGCAATGGCTCTTGCAATACATCTGTGATTTCAACTCTTTATCAATAAAAAAGCGAAAATGTTGTTAATTCAACATTTTCGCTTTTAATTGCTTAGAAAGCAATTTATTGTGGACGCTCTATCGCAAAAACATCACCAATTTTTGCATAGTTAGCGCCGGCTAGCCTACTAACTGCCCTTAATTTTCTTGGATCAATGCGTCCCCCATGATAAATAGCCTCATCTATGTGAAACTGGACAACCTCTCCTAAAAACAAATCGCCTGTCTGCTCCTTACCATTCATCAATGGAATTGCCTGCACTAAACGACACTCCATACGAACCTTTGCCTCTTGAATTCCTGGAACTGCAATTTGTTGACTCTCTATTAGTGTAAAATGCGCTCTATCAATTTCGCTTTCTGTAGCAGGTAAGGAAGCCGCTGTTTCATTCACCTGCTCAACATTATCCTCATCGACAATATGCACAACAAATTGCTGCTGATAATGAATATGTCTGGCTGTATCTTTTAAACGTCCATTTGGTCTTTGAATCGCTAAAGAAATCATTGGTGGATTTGATGACACGATATTAAAATAACTAAATGGTGCGCCATTGATGACACCTTGCTCTGATTTCGTTGTCACAAAAGCAATTGGTCTTGGGATGATACTACCTATCAAAAGCTTATAGTTTTCACGCTCAGAATTCTTCTTAGGATCAATCGAAATCAACCGACTCACCCTTTCTTAATCAAGCACACGTACCTTGATTGGGATTAAAGTTTTTTCTAATTGTTCTCGATGCTGCTCGTACTGAGATGGTAACATTAATTGGCTTCCCATTGTCTCAGGTGTTTCATCATGAGCGAATCCAGGTGGATCAGTCGCAATTTCAAATAAAATTTCACCAGGTTCACGGAAATAAATCGCATTAAAATAATTACGATCCTTCACTTCAGTAACATGTTGACCATGATTCATAACATACTCTTGCCATTCTAAATGATCTGCATTATCTTGAGCTCTCCACGCAATATGGTGAACCGTTCCTACACCCATCTGTCCATGTTGACCTGCAACCGTTTTTAAATCCACTGTATTGCCAATCTCTGCACTAGATTTAAAACGAGTATAGTCCCCCTCTGTTGCTACTTTTTCAAGACCCATTACTTCTGTTAAAACCTTTGCAGTTTCTTCAGGATGGCTTGAGTATAGAGTAGCTCCACCAAACCCTTTAATGGCAACTTCAGGCGTTACTTCGCCAAATGTCCATTCATTTAATTCGCCTTCTGTACGTGCAACGAGTTCAACATGCAGACCATGCGGATCATCGATTTGAATGACTTGCTCACCAAAACGATCAGCTTTTTGGAAAGGAATCGAGAATTTCGCTAAGCGATTAACCCAAAATGGTAGTGCCCCTTCCGGTACAACATACGTGGTTACGCCGACTTGACCATCCCCAATACGCCCTTGATACGCATTTACCCACGGAAAGAATGTAATAATAGTACCCGGTTTACCACCTTTGTTACCAAAGTAAAGATGATAAGTGCCTGGATCATCGAAGTTTACCGTTTGTTTTACTAGACGTAAGCCTAATACACCAGCATAAAAATCAATATTCTCTTGTGGATGCCCTACGATCGCTGTTATATGGTGAATACCTGCTGTATGTTTTTTCATAATTAACAAGCCCTTTCATGACTAATTCTTCTTACCTGTACTGTGCCCAATTACGACCTACCTCAAACTATACAAACTTAGCGAATTGTATATAACGCTTTAGACCATGGGATTAACTGATCTAACATTTGGTTCACTGAATCTGTTTGTACTTCTTTTGGTTTAAAGTCTGTACCATTTTCAAAATCTGTGAATAGTGATAATGCTGGGTGAACACGTACATCTGCGATTAAAAGCTCGCCCATAATGCCACGTAAATGCTCTGCTGCACGAGCACCACCAACAGAACCATAAGATACGATTCCAGCTGCTTTGTTATTCCACTCTACACGTAAATAATCTAGTGCATTTTTTAATGCCCCCGTAATAGAGTGATTGTATTCTTGCACGATGAATACAAAACCATCTTGTTTAGCAATAATTTCTGACCAACCTTGTGCTCCTGAAGCATCTTGTCCTGGTTCGCCTAATAAAGGTAATTTATAATCTGCAATATCAATTACTGTATAATTTGCGTCACCGCGTTGATCTGCGATTTCCTTTACCCATTGTGCTACTTGAGGACTTACTCGACCCTCACGAGTTGACCCAATAATAATACCGATATTTAATTCTGCCATTGTTTGTTCCTCCTCTTTTTTCGAACTAAAGAATTTATTCAAAAAACCCATAATTGTACCTCCTTGCGAGAACTAAAGGTTCGAATTCATTTATCTTCAAATTATTTATCTTGAATTCGAGATAATAATAACACGACAATTTAATAAACGTCAACACCTTTGTTTTTAAGAATTTAAAAGGCAGAGAAATTTAGTTTTATTAAAAGTCAAGACATTACTTCTAATACATGGTATTAATATATTTGTATTTGATATCAGACATTATATTTAATAAAAAATGCCCTTCATGTAGCTTTGTAATAAAGTTTGATCAAAAACATATCACAAACCAGCCTTTTTCTATAAATAAAAAGACTCCATTTTGAAAAAAGATTGATCAAAATGGAGTCTTATATTGTAAACTATGATTGATTTTTATAAAAAAGATTGATTATTTTCTTCCTATGTTGTTCCATAATCGCGCCCGATGTTGAATAACTATTTTTTATTATTAATAGCGTTTTCTCATATATTTCTATATCTATTTTAGGTAGTATATATACTAACAATTTTCTCGTTTAATAAAATCTCTTTTTCTTTTTTTAAACCATTTTTTATTGTGAACGGACTACATTCACGTTTAAAACATTGGATAAATCGTTTTAAAGGCGTTGATTCTAAATACCTCGATAATTACTTAGCGTGGTTTTTGTTTGTAGATAGTCATAGCAATGAAAGCGCAAAACATAATATTAAAGAATTTTTATTAACTTCATTTACTTTTGACATGACAGAAATATATCGTAGTTTACGTCTGTCGAAGTTTATTATTTAGTAGTTCAATGACTATTGAAGTTACTTTTAATAAAAATTAGAGCCACAGTTTAGTGACTCTAATTTTTATGTCTATTCTTTACAAAAATCTACAAATTTTTTTGCCTGTATTAAGGACATATCTGTTTGTTCTCTCACAAACTTCACCGCTTTAATTTCACCGACGGACTTTATTTTCTCTTTTACTAAGGCAATCAGTTCCTCATTATAGATTTTAGTATAATCCATTTTTCCGACCTCCTCTAATCTATAATACCTTATACGACTACTTTAACCTTTTAGTTTCAAATATATATTAATACAACAAAAATAAGGAAAAATCGATTGTGAGGGTTCATATTTACTAGATAAAAACAACATTTAAATTTAACAGAGCCTTATGTTTAAATATATTCTAAGTATTTAAATTATCCAGTATGTCATGCCAATAGCTGTTAGAACAGCTATTCCAAAATACCCCAGTACTAACCAGCGTGGAACATTATTAGTCTTCTTTATTGTCACATATTCTATCGCTCGAACTACTACGTAAATAAAAGGAGCCGGTATAATAAGTGTATCAAAAGTAATAGGGTCATTAAATACACTCATTAAAGCAATAAATAGCATCCCATAAACTAATAGGACATGAATCCAAGACTAATTGAATCAAAAATTCCACTTTGCGAGGTCCTAGGGTTCTTCATTTAAACACCTCTCTTATTAAAAGCATTATGTTTGAACCCAATTGCTAACCAATCGCTAGCTTTTGATGCCCCAGCTAATAATTGAACAGTAGCTTTAACTCCGCCTAATGCTTTAATTGCTTTATAGGCAGCTGCTCCTGGAACAAATACTGCTGTAATTGCAGCTGTACATTTAGCAACATCCCAAGCCTTCATCAAGCCATGTTTTAAGAATTTCTCCTCCAAGAAAATCATGCACTACTAATGCGGTGACTCCACATTGTCCTCTTGCTGGATTATCATTACTCCATTTTGAGCTTGATTGATGTGACCATGATTTTTTATAGCTATTAATAATTCTTTTTTTGTATACATTTCTCAACAACCTTTTCTATCTTCTCATTAGCACTACCTAAATTGTTTACGTGATATTCATTATTTTTCCGCACAAAAAAATCGTTTCAATACTTGAATAAAAAGCATATCTTGATGGAGATTTATCAAAACATGCTAGCCCTTACCTATTATCCACCATGTCCATAGCCTTTTTCTGAGCTCATTGCATCGGCTTTTGTTACATGTACAGTACCAAACGGATGATTTGGAGGTGCATAAATTGTGAAAAGCTTTAACGGCTTATTCCCTGTATTTGTAACATTATGCCATGTTCCCGCTGGAACCATTATGGCAGAGTCTTCACTTACATTTCGTCGGTAGTTTAAATTATCCTTAGTTGGACCCATTTGGGTTATGCCTTGCCCTTCTTCGATACAGATAAATTGATCCACGTGAGGATGTACCTCTAAGCCAATGTCATCTCCGACATTGATGCTCATAACGGTTACTTGTAAATGCTTCCCTGTCCACAGTGCTGTACGATAGTTTTTATTTTGCTTTGTAGCCTCTTCTATATCAACAACAAAGGGTTTTTGTCCAAAATCATTCCGAACATTTTTCCAGTAATCGGAATACTCACTTCGATTCCCTTGTTCTATCTGATTGGGATAGGTCCAATAAGCAGGTTGATAATTATAATGATACATCTGGTAATTTCCATAATAAGGATGATACATTTGCCTCAATCCCCTTTCACATTATAAAATTATCCTATGCAAGTGGGTAAAGGAAGGTACATTCATGTCGTGCTTATAAAAATTATAAAGGTGGAATTGTATGTATAATCGTTTAATAGAAAAATTAGAGCAAACTACAGCTAAAAAATAGTTTCCAGAGCGAGGGATTGAAGAGAATTGGATTATAGAGGCAGAGGAGGAGCTTGGATTTACCTTACCGCCCTCCTATTGCTGGTGGCTGAGAAACTATGGTAATGCATTTCTTGATGGCAGCTATATTCTAACATTAACTTCACCAGAATATCGGGATATTTCAGATAATGATCAATGTGGCTGATGCGAATTGGTGTAAACAGCACCCTATAGGCTAGAGTTATTTATCCCTGACTTGGATGAACTGTACTATTTTGATATATCATCAAAAGATTCAGATGGTGAATTTAAATTATGTGCTACGACCTAATAAATGGAATTATTTACGAATATGCCCCTACTTATACAGATTTTCTTAAAAAATTAATCGATGAACGCATCTGAGAATGACAGCATTAAAAGTCGCTTCGATTCGTATAGCTATCGGGGCTACTTCTAGTTATTATTGGGACAATTCCTTTTGTAAATGTAATCGGAATCTCTCATCTGTTAAAAACTTCAATTGAAAGCTATTCATGTTTTTAGATAGCTTTGTCTGTTCTATCCTATTGATATTATTGGCAAAAAAGGCGATTTCCCTCTTTATCCGTAGTATATGCTGCTAATGTCAATACAAAGGCAGTAGAACCACCCTTTTGACCTCCATGTAAAAGCCATTTTTGATTTTTAGGGTTTTGCATTAATTGTTCCATTATGGGAAAAGGGGCTTCTTTGTATTAATCTCTACCCATTTTTATTGATTGTAATGAATCGCTAAGGATACATGTTCATTATCTTTATTTTCCTTTATGAATTGCAGGACGTATTCGGGATTATCCTCATTGAAGTCTTTCTGAAATTTCCAAAACACTATGCCTATTACTATTACAATACAAGCAAATAGACCTCCAATAATCCAAAAGATTGTTTTCAATATTACTACATCCGAAACTCTACTTCTATTACCTTGTAATGATTAATCATATTATATCCACAATTATCATAATTATGGTAATTTTACTATATTCTAAACGTATACAAAGGAAGGCTGGTCCATCTTTAACCAGCCTTTACTAATCAATACTGTCTTAATGAATCAAGGAAGCTCTTAAATTATTGATTCCGTTTTCGACATAAGCCTTTAAGCAAGTTAATGTATACACCCAACCTTCTTTTTGCTGCATCATTATTGCCACCACATCTGGATCTTCTTCGTTTAATCCTGATTCACTGACTTCAATAACGGTTCCTGATTCATGCTCTGTGAGTGTAATGGTAACGACTGTTTCCTCGCCATGCTCCTCACCCCATGAAAATACTATTTTCCGATTGTTTTCAATTTCAAGCACAGTCATAATGCCCTTTGCATTATATTCATCATATCTTAATGTAATTCTTTTGCCCTTTTCCCATCTTTCTGAGCTGCTAGAGAACCAAAAGTTTCCGATTTTATCTGGAGATACAATAGCTTCAAATACCTCGTTGGCAGGCTTATTAATGATTAATTTAGTCTTCACAAGCGTATTTAGCATCCTTCATCATCCTTTTTCCTTTAGTATGTCTTCACTTCGCCAAATTTTTTCCATTTCCTTCTTTAGTATGCTCAATAGGTTAGATTTCAATAAAAATTAGTCTTCCGATTATTAAATATTATTGATAAACATTCCGAAAACGATATAAACTTGATATAGAAAAAAATCAAAACATTTTGGTGGTGTGTGTAATGAAAAAATACTTTATGGATATTTTCATAATTGCGGTTGGATCACTGCTTTTTGCACTGGCAGTTAATCTATTTGTTATTCCTAATGATTTAGGTGAAGGTGGCGTTACAGGTTTGACGATAATTGCGTATTATCTGTTTGGATGGTCGCCAAGTATTGTAAGCTTTGTGCTAAATGCAGTTTTATTAGTGGTTGGCTATAAATTTTTAAATAGGCAAACAACGATTTATACGATTATTGCAGTTACTCTCCATTCACTTTTCTTACATTTGACAGAATCATGGTCCATTGCGTCAGATGAAATTATTGTGAATACTATTTTTGGTGGGGTATTTGCTGGGGTTGGCATCGGTTTAATTATTAGAGTTGGCGGAACAACAGCAGGTTCTACAATCTTAGCTAGAATTACCAACAAATACCTTGGTTGGAGTATTAGCTATGGCCTTTTATTCTTTGATTTAATTGTCGCTTTTTCATCGTATTTTATTATTGGGGCAGAGGCGTTAATGCTGACTATTATTATGCTCTATGTCGGAACAAAGGTGATGGAGTTTGTTATTGAAGGTGTCAATCCTAAAAAAGCAGTTACCATTATTTCAAAAAAGCCAGAAGACATTGCGAGTCATGTAAATGGCTTTATGAATCGAGGCGTCACAGTATTATCAGGACACGGCTATTATACGAAGGAACAAAAAGAAATTCTTTATATTGTCATTAGTAAACAAGAGGTCGTAAAACTTAAGAAAATAGTTAAAGAAATCGATAAGGATGCCTTTATTGCCATTCATGATGTCAGAGATGTCTTTGGACATGGATTTATAGAATTATCTAAATCTTAATTAAAGCGCCTAAACACCTTTTGCTAAAACCGACATTCAACAAAAGGTGTTTTTTATACCAAACAACCTATCACTGATTTATCGTCTTACCTGTAAGGATGTTTTTATTATTTTATCTAATAGGTTTGCATAGCCTATTCCCGCCCCAAGTGCGCTTTTTGGGAGTAGGCTGTTTTTTGTCATACCTGGTAATGTATTGACTTCCATAACATACGGAATACCATCCTTGATTAACATATCAATTCTGGCATAAACACTGCATTTTAAAGCGTTATAGCTGGCTATTGCAGCCTCCGCAACACGTTCATGTATGGCAGTCGGGAGTTCTATAACCTCTTCAATTGTAGAGGTAGCATTATATTTCGCCTCATAGTCAAAGAACTCTGCAGTATGTTGAATTGACAATATTGGTAATAGCTCACCATCCATTATAGAGCAGGTTATTTCCTCCCCTTTAATAAACTTCTCGATAATAATTTCAGTATCCCATTTGAATACTTCCAAAGCCGCAGATATTAAGGCATCTTTATCATTTACTATTTTCACCCCAACGCTGGAGCCACCCGAATTTGGTTTTACTACTATTGGATACCCCATTTTATCCACTTCATCTAGCCGCAGCTCTTCCACCGTAGAAAGATGAAGCCAATCTGGTGTTTCAATGCCCTCATAACGTAGAATTTTTTTTGATATATTTTTATCCATACAAATACTGCTTGATAGTATACCACTGCCAGTATACGGTACATCTAAGGTCTCAAGCACACCTTGTATTGTGCCATCTTCTCCAAACTTGCCATGAAGCGCCAGCAGGGCAATATCGATGTTTCTTACTTTTTCTATAAGCTCTGTTTTGTCATGTATTTCAATTGCGACAACTTCATATTTACTTTTATCTAAATGGGCAATCATTTCTTCCCCTGTCATGATAGAGACCTGTTTTTCCGAGGAAATTCCTCCCATAATAACGCCAACTCTCATATATTAACTCCCCATTTCATTTTTCAAGGTGTCACCAATAATCTTAATTCCATGGACAATATCCTCTTCTTTTAACCGAGAAAACCCTAATCGAAAAGTATTACTACCTTTGCCATTGCTATAGAAAACATCCCCTGGATAAAAGACAACTCCTCTTTGATAGCATTTTTCCAATAGTGTACGAGCGTTTATTCCTTCCTCTAACTCAATAAAAAGATGAAGGCCACCATCTCCAGTTAATCTTTTAAAAGGAATATATTGATTGCAAGCTTGACGAGCTAATTCATATTTTTTCTTATAGACTGACTTAGCCTTTTTTAAGTATTTTTCGAAATAGCCATCCTGTAAATATTGATAGAGTACAGCTTGATCTAGTGTTGATGTATGAATAGTTCGTGCCCTTTTTACACTTTCCAAGCTATGGATAAGCTCCCTATCTGCCAATATCCAGCCAACTCGTAAGCCTGGAAAAAGGATTTTTGAAAAGCTGCTGATATAAATAACATTGTTACCTGCACCGATAAAGGTTATTAAAGGTGCAAGATGTGAGCCTGAATAACGTAATTCCTCGTTAAAGCCGTCTTCTACAATCGGAATCTGATATTTAGAAAAAAGGTTAATGATTACAGCTCTTTTTTCAGAGGAGGTTACAATCCCTGTTGGATTATGATAGGACGGAATCAGATAGGCGAAATCAAAATCCTTTGCTGCCAAGCTTTTTTCAACCTGATCTATATCGATACCGTCATCCTTCATGTCAATTCCGTGGATGTCAAAGCCATGCAAGCGAAAAAGCTTTAATGCGGCGTGATGAGTAGGGTTTTCACAAATCACACGCCCAGATTTTTTAGCAAAGGATGATAATAAAATGTCCAATCCCTCAGTAAAGCCATTCGTAATTAAAATGTCCTTATTAGAAATATCGACGCCCTTCCTCTCCATATAATGAAGAAGGTACTCGATTAGTGGTTTATAGCCCTTGGCGTATCCGTAATTCAATACGATATCCCCTTCAAGTGACATCCTAGTTAAAAAGGCTCTTTTAAAATTTTCAACATCAAAAAGCTTTTCTTCTGGAGCAACACTATTGAAGGAAATCATGCCTTTTTCCCAGTGAATATCCTCTTGTTTCATCAAATCTAATTCATCAGCTAGCAAAGTAACTTTATTAAGCCTCTCCCTCCAATGGAGCTCAACAGAGGGTATTTTCACTGTTATGACCTTTCCTACAAAATTCCCTTTTCCTTTCACTGCATAGATGATGCCATCTTGCTCTAAATCTGCATATGCATTCAATACAGTATTTCTACTGACCGATAATAATTTACTAAGTTCACGGGTAGATGGAAGCTTCTGATGCTCCAGTAGGTGTCCTTTGACAATCATTTCTTTTAAATAATCCTTTAATTGAATATAGACTGGACGATCATCCACAAACTTAAAATCATTAAACACTTCCTAACCCCCTTGCTTTATTTTTGCATAATTGTATTTCACTCAAAAGGTCCACTGCATATGGAATTTTCTCTTGAAGTGGTTGCTACTTTTCCTAATTTTAATCTAAAAAACCTTCTGTCGCTGTCATTGACAAAAGTAAGGAAGCTATTCGTAGTATTTTTTGATATCCTCTGTTTTCTGTAATTCTTTTACATATGTATAAACCAACCGCTTTAAATAATCACCATGCTGCTCCATCGTCTCATACAGCAATCGCTCTTTGTCATCACTAGTCAAAGCATAACCTCCCCTCTTATAAAGTTAGACAAATCCGGTAATGAACTGGTTTCATTTTATCAAAAGGAAACTTTTTATATGGTATAGTATGTTTATGGTTAATTTTTCTAAAATTGAAAGGGGCTGCGAAATGGAAGAGATTTTAACGATTACGAATCTAACGAAAAGTTATGGGAACAAGGAAATATTAAAGGGGATTGACCTCCATGCATCTAGAGGAGAAATCATAGGCTATATTGGCCCAAATGGTGCTGGTAAAAGCACAACGGTGAAAATTATTTTAGGGCTAGAGGGTGACTATGGTGGAGATATTCAGCTCTTTGGGGAGAGCATTAGAGAAAATCAATTAGACTATAAACGAAGAATTGGTTATGTGCCAGAAATCGCCGACGTTTATGATAATTTAACAGGCTACGAGTATTTAACCTTTATTGGACAGTTATACGGACTTGATTTAGAAGTAGCTGCTGACAAATCAAAGTCCCTAATGGAATTGTTCGGTGTTGGAGAAGCCTACCACGCTAGAATTTCCTCCTATTCTAAGGGAATGCGACAAAAACTATTAATTATTGCCAGTCTATTACATAATCCAGACATCCTATTTTTAGATGAACCTATCAATGGCTTAGATGCAAATAGTGTCATGATTTTTAAGGAAATCTTAACACAGTTAGCTGCCCAAGGAAAAACGATATTCTATTCATCCCATATTATGGATGTAGTAGAGAAAATCAGTAGCCGAATTATCCTGCTGTACGATGGGAAAATTGCTGCTGATGGCACATTTGCAGAGTTGCAAGCAGAGAATACGGAGGGAACATTGGAAAGAATTTTCAATCAATTGACAGGCTTCCATGAACATCAGGAAATTGGTGAGAAATTTGTTTCCATTGTACAAGAGGTACGATGATGACAGATTTTAAAACCCTACAGTTACTTGATAAATTCCGCATTATTTTCATCAAATTGGGCATTGATTATGACATGATGAGAAAAATCCTCCATATAAAATTAACAATGGATGAGCGTAAAGTACCGACAATATTTAACCAGAACAAGAAGAAGGATGATCAAAAATACGGCTATATTAAGTCTTTATGGATTTATGTTTTATTTGGGCTTATACTCGTTCCACTGATGAGCTTTGGCCAAAATTTTCTTTTCCAGATGAGTATTGCATATGCCATGATTATTTTTTTAATTATGACATCCTTGATTTCAGATTTTTCATCAGTCCTTCTGGATGTGCGCGACAGAAGCATCCTTTCGACTAAACCGATCTCTACGAAAACGATTAATGCCGCAAAGTTTATGCATATTTTCATCTATTTAACTTATTTAACAGTCGCATTAACAGCCATTCCACTTGTCGTTAGCCTCATCAAACAAGGCCTTGCATTCTTTATGTTAACAGTGTTTGAAATTTTTCTAATCAACCTATTTATTGTAGCGCTTACCGCCATTCTCTATATGATGATTCTACGATTTTTTGATGGAGAAAAGCTGAAGGATATGATCAATTATGTTCAAATTGGACTATCCTTAATGCTGATGATTGGCTATCAAGTTTTGATTAGATCCTTTGAATTTGTCAATTTAGATATGGCAGTAGTGTTTCATTGGTGGAGTATTTTTCTTATACCTATGTGGTTCGCCGCTCCTTACGAGCTGCTGCTAAATGGTAATCACTCCTTAATGACCATAGTTTTTTGTATACTAGCAATCATCATACCTATTATTTCAATATGGCTTTATATTAAACTAGTGCCAACCTTTGAACGTAATCTGCAAAAACTATTAAATACAAGCAAATCAAAAAAAGAAAGGAACAATCGACTAAAGGCATTTTTGTTAAAAATCATTTGCCGAACTAATGAAGAAAGAGCTTTCTACCGTTTTGCCTCCCTTATGATGAAACAAGAGCGAGAGTTTAAACTGAAAGTATATCCGTCTTTAGGCTTTTCCTTTGTCATTCCATTCATTTTTATGTTTACTTTTTCAAGATCAGAAGAAGTTGATTATTCGGTTAGCATGAGCTATTTAAATATCTATTTCAGCATGCTAATTATTCCGTCAGCTGTGCTTATGCTTAGTTACTCAGCGAAATATAAAGCAGCTTGGATCTATAAGGTCTTTCCACTCAAAGATTATACAGACCTAAAAAAAGGTAGCTTAAAAGCATTTTTGATTAAATTGTATATTCCACTATATATTGTACTAAGCATCGTTTTCTGCTTTATTTATGGTCTGAGAATCATCCCAGATTTGCTGATTGTTTTAGTGACAAGCTGCTTGTACACCGTCATTTGTTATATCACTATAGGAGGTAACATTCCTTTCACAAAGCCCTTTAATGATATTGGCGATGCCCAGAGCTGGAAATCTCTTATATTACTTCCCCCTTTAGGTGTTCTAGCGGGACTGCATTACTTCTTGGCAGCTCATATTTCTTATGGAGTACTAATTTATTTAATCTTGCTTGTCATCACGAATTTCGTTCTATGGAAACTTGTATTTAAGCGCACATAAAACGGCTTGAGCCTAAATTACTGGGCTCAAGCGTTTATTTTAAAAAGCTTTCTTCTCATATATACGAATTGATAATAGCCATGATCCAATATATAAAATAACAGTTGTAAGAATAGCTAAGAAATACATTTGCGCTTCTTGTAAAGTCAAGAACTTTCGTGCTAGTTCTCTTAATATATCATTTATAGGAACTAGTAAACTAATTGTTAACATATAGATACCCAATAAAACACCTAAAGCAATCAATAAATAATGCGTTTTAAATTTATAGGAGATTGGAAACATGAATGATATAGCGACCATAACTAGACCAATAATAAACAACATTTCTTTCCATATAAAAAGACCCCCTTTTCCATTTATGAGGAAATCCCCCACATAAATCATGAAAACAAATATTGTTGTAAATATCAGTGAACCTATATATTTTGAACTGACAATTTCCTTTCTCGTATATGGTAGAGAATTGAGCAGAATATTAGCGTTGTCTTTTTCATCATAAGCGAAAGCATTTAGTATAAATATTACACTATAAAGAAATCCCAAAGGTATTAGGGAGGGTACACCTGCCAATAAGTAGATTATTATAGTAGCAATGTAAATTAAAATTATTTTCTTTTGTATTAAAACATCCTTAAGTATAAGGTTAATCATCCAATTACCATCCTTTTTTTCGTATATTGCATATGAGGGTACGCTTTTTCACAATAACCGTATCTCCAAATATATTCACCACACGAATTTAACAGCTGTCTCCATCACTCATTCTCTGTATACAATAGTGTGAGCATTTCTTTGAGCTCTGCTAAATCAATGTTCATTTCTTTAGCATTTTGAATGGCAATCAACAGATTTTCTTCAATTACCTTTATTTTCCTTTCTCTCATCATTTCCTTATTTTGTTCAGAGATGAACGAACCTTTTCCCACAATAGAATAAATAAACCCGGTTTTCTCTAGCTCTTCATAAGCACGTTTTGTTGTAATAACGCTAATTTCTAAATCCTTTGCAAGCTGGCGCATAGAGGGCAATGACTGCCCTTCTTGTAGTTCACCTGTTAAAATAAGCTTTTTGATTTGAGCATAAATCTGCTCATAAATGGGCTCTTTTGAACTGTTTGAAATAATAATTTGCATACAAATACCTCTTCTTTATTTTTATGTGATTGGCACATGAAGACATCAGTTATTTCGTTAGCATGAACCATTAGAATTTTTATTTCAACACGCTAATTATTTCGTCCGCTTTACAATGGAATTTATAATGTCTTTCACATAAAGATTACATTGTATATTGTTTAGAGTATAATTTTCTGCCTCACGGAAATTATCCGTTTATTGATAGTGGACCTTGTTTAAGCACGTAAACAGCTTGAGCCTACATCGCTGGACTCAAGCTGTTTCTTTTAAAAAACTTTTCTCGCATATATACGAATAGATAGTAGCCACGATCCAACATATAAAATAATGATTGTAAGGATAGCTACGAAATACATTTGCGTTTCTTGTAAAGTCATGAACTTTTGTATCAATTCTCTTAATGTACCATTAAGACTAGGGGATAAAAATTTAATGATTAAAATATATATTCCAAATAAAGCACCTACAGCAATCATTAAAGATTGCGTTTTAAATTTATAAAAGATTGGCAGTATAAATGACAAAGTGACCATAACAAGACCGATAATTAGCAATATATCTTTCCATAAAAACAATACCTCTTTTCCATTTAAGAAGAAATCACCTATAGAAGTAATGAATATAATTAGTGATGTATATACCAATGAACCTATATATTTCGAACTAACGATTTCCTTTCTCGTATATGGCAGCGAATTAAGCAAAATATTAGCGTTATCTTTTTCATCATAAGCAAAGGTCTGAGTAATAAAAGCCATACTATATAAGAATCCTATCTTTACTAGGGACACATCTATAAATAAATAAAGTATAATTGTAGCAATGTATATTAAAATTAATTTCTTTTGAATTAAAACATCCTTAAGTATTAGATTAACCATCCCATTACCATCCTTTTTTCGTATAGTACATAATATCTTCAAGCGTCGGTTTTTCCATAATGACAGAATCCCCAAATATATTCGCCACACGATTTTTATCCGCAGTTAATGCCTCAAAGCCTGTGTTCGATTTTCGGATGGCAACAAACTCTCGTTCCGTTTCCTGATCCAATAAATTCAATGTCCCTTTGACAATGGCATATTCCTCTTCAATCTTGTAAAATTCCTTCGTGAATATATGTTCACCATTATGAACAAAGGTAATATAATCTGCAATTCTATCCAGATCTGTTGTTATATGGGTCGAGAAGAAAATCGTTTTATCTTCATCTTGCATTAATTCATGTAGTATATTTAGTAGCTCTCTACGAAATATCGGATCGAGCCCAGCAGTTGGCTCATCCATAATAATTAATTCTGCATGATGAGCTAGGGCTATGGCTAATGAAGCTTTCATCTTCATACCCTTCGAAAAGGTCTTCATATTTTTATTCAATGGTAGTTCGAACTGATTGACATAACGTTGAAAGGCGTTATCATCCCAGTTTTTATAGGCTGGTTTAATAATCCTTTTCATATCCTTTAATGTTACATTTTCATAAAAGACATTTTCGTCATAGACAAAGCCAATACGTTCCTTTATTTCTTTTTCATGCTTCTTGTAATTCATGCCAAACACTGAAACAGTGCCACTATCTTGCTTTAGTAAGTTCATAATCAATTTGATTGTTGTAGATTTCCCTGCACCATTTCCGCCGATAAATCCAGTTACAAAGCCCTTTTTCACGTTGATAGAGAAATCCTTTATCTGAAATCCCTTAAAAGATTTATGAACATGCTGTAATTCAATGACATTTTCCATCATCCATCCTCCGTATACAATAATGTAAGTATTTCCCTTGAGCTCCTTAAAACAAATGTTCCTCGCCTAAACAATGTATATATACTTTATATACAATATACACACCGTAAACTTATTTTGCAAGTTTTAATTTTTTAATGTTCAATATAAAATTTTCATTACATAGTAAATCACTATGAAACCGTAACATATGTCTTTCTTTTTGAAGTATAAAGGCATACAGTCAAATTAAATGACTGTATGCCTAACGTTAATTTAGATGACTTTGTAGATTATATTAATAATCCTTTCTTCCTCGATGGCAATTTAAATCAACGCACAAATAGCCTGGAGATTATTACATTTTAAAGAGATTCTGCTTAAAAGTTAGAACTTTCTATAAATTTTTCTGACTCGTCAGCAATTCGCTTAAATTCAAAATCATGAATATAGTGAGCGCAATCTAATATTATTAATTCACCATCTTTATATTCGCTAATAAAATCCTTTTGAAAGTCAAGCCATGTATCCTTATCCCGGCCTGTTCCTTGCCCATTCGATGAAAATAAAAGTATAGGGACATTTGGCATTTCTAAGGTCTCAATCTTTTTTGCATTAGCCTTTATGTTTTTTACTTCATTAATCATATTTTTAGTTACCGTTCTGCGATAAAAAATTACTTTATACAGTTCCTTCTCTTGCTCTGTCAGATTTCCATACTTCATCGCATCACTCTCAGAAAGACCCGGAATCCATCTCGTAATACCTATCTTTGCAGCAAAGGCGCTTAAATGGACCATCGGCATATTTATAACATAATCCTCATATGCAGCAGGAACAGCCATATCCAATCCAACGATTGCTTTTACTTCGTTTGGATAAATCTGAGCCCAATACAGAGCTTCAATCCCAGACATAGAATGTGGAAATAAAATATAGGGCCCCTCAACACCTGATTTTGATAAGGCTTCCCTTGTTTCCTGTAAAATCGTCTCTATATCTCGATTAGCATCTGTAATGTCACTAAATCCATAGCCCGCCTTTTCAACGACTGCAATTCTATATTTATCACTTAGCAAGGAATACAATGATTTAAAATCTAAGATAGGTGCACTCGTGCCACCTCCAGACATAAATACTAGCGTTTCTTCACCTTTTCCTTCTATGTATACATGCATTTTATGATCATTAACCTCTACCATCTTCCCAAAGGGTGTAAATCGTTTTTCTTCTTTGGATAATTGTATTTGGTGATTCATATAACTGGTAGTAATAGTTAATAGAAACAATGCCATTATTATGATTAACACTTGTACAATTCTTTTGAACACTAGCTTGTTATTCATTCCTCTCCTATGCTACTAGATTTATTTAAATTTTTTAAAGTCACCTCTATCTAAATATATTAAAAATAAAAAGCCTACAAAACTGATTGCTAAAAGAATTGCTGCCCATGTTGTTCTAAAGTTTACAATGAAACTAAACAATGTAAAGATAGCTAATAAAATATATCTATAGGGTTTTTTCAAATATTTCACTGTTTTAAATGTCACCTCCCTTTAATTCCTATCGTTCTAATATATAGTAGACAAAACTTAACTCCTGACCATTCAATTCAAATTTCTCGTCACTGATACTTACTTGTTTAAATCCATTTCTTTCAAGGACTCGTTGAGAAGCAATATTATGAGTTGTTGTTTTTGCCTTCAACTTCTTGATAGTGCCCTCTGTTTCTAATAATAGCTTTAAAGCTTTAGCTCCTACTCCATTTCCCCCGTATTCTTCACCCACTCTATAGCCGATTTCTGCAGAATTATTAGTTGCATCAATATCCACTAAATTTATTCTTCCTACAATATTGCCCATGTTGTCTCTGATTAAATAAAATATTGATTTTTGTTCCTGTTGCTCTGCTAAAAGCTCTTTATGTCTCTCTTGAAATGTTTCAAATTTATAATAATCTTCCCCACGGCTTGGTACCATTTGCTCAAAAAATAATCGATTATTCTTTTCAAAAATAAATAATTCTTGCGCATCATTTTCCCGTAATTTATAAATTGATATATCCAAACTTACACGACCCCCCTTGTCATTATTTAAAGATGTTTTCTGCTGTATAATTTGTTATAAAATAACAGGTTTGTTTTATAATTATCTTATCGAAGAGTTTAGGTTTTATCAAACTTTTGAAGAACGCCTGTGTATTGATAGAATTTATAATAGAGGAGAAATAATTTTATGAAACGCACTGTAGCATGTATTGTGGCGCTTGCTTGGCTGATTGGTGCAGGTGTCTATTATTATGTAAATGTAGATAAGCATTATGTGTTCTTACATGAATTCAATGATTTCCCTATCCCAATGAAGGCAACGTTAGAGAGTGAAAGTGCGAAAGGAAATGGATTTATATGGGGAAAATCCACAGGTACAGAGGTTCCTCTTGGCTATCGTATAATGATTAAAAAGAGTGGATGGAAGCAGGTTAAAATGGATGGCCATAATGTCATTTATAAAAAAGATGACAAAGTAATAAATCTCTCATTAGCAAATAAATATATCGGCATCCTAAAAATAGAGGAAACATATTAACTTCTATAATTTAGTAAAAAGCTGATTCAAATGATGAATCAGCTTGCTGAGCAACATAATTTATATCAATTTACTTTCTTACAGTAAATCATATATGATGGTATCTTTTGTTATAACCTACAAAAGCAACCGACGAAATAATAGTCAGTTGCTGCCTTCTAATATAACTTTTAAACGAGTATTCATGTACTTTAAAAAAATTACTGCTTATCTCAGAAAATAGGTATTTTCGATGTAATTAAAGCTTCATAAAATTGTTGGAAAATAAAAGGACTTTCAGACCCCAATTCGCCACATTATAAGTAATAAGTCTATTATTTTTTATTGACATACACGTTTTATTGCATAATACTATACTTAAAATTTGAGTTTTTATAGGTATAAAGTTCCAAAAAAACTCGAAGGGGGAAACAAATGAAAAGTAAAAGTATTAAGCGACGATTATTGTTTTTTACATTAGGTTTGCTGTTATTGTCATCTGTCATCAATTCTGTATTAGGCGTGTGGATTGTTAGGAAAAATAGTAAAGAAGTTTTAATTGAGAAAGCCAATGAACAGGTCTATGAAATCGCAAAGCAAGCAGAAACTATATTAAATTCCAAGAGTGATCCCATCCAATCTTTACAAGACTTTGTGGAGTTAAAAGCACAACAAGATAATGTGACATATGCCATTGTTATTGATACCAATGTAAAAGCTGTGGCACACAGTGATAAAGGAAAATTAGGAAAAACATATGATGATACATACACAATCAATGGTGCTAAACACGGAAAAAAGCAATTTACAAGATGGTATGCTGAAGTTCAAGGAATATGGACATATGATATCATGGAGCCTATATATAAAGATGGCGAGCTGTATGGAGTAATTGATATAGGAGTGCCTGAAAGTGGTATTCAATCTATTACAAACTCTGTACTTAACTATCAGATTATTACAGGCATAGTAAGTTTTATCATTATAGGTACTTTAATGTGGTGGATTATTGGTCGCATTGTTGCTGCCATTAAGAATCTCAAAAAGGTTATTCATCAAACTGCTGGCTTAGACTTTACTGAAAATCCTGAGTTAGAGAAGCTATTAAATCATCCAGATGAGATTGGTCTCATGGCAAAAGGCATCTCTAGCATGCGCTCTGCATTAAAGAATGTTACCAACAACATACATAATACTAGTTCTGAGTTATCAGATTCCTCTAAGATTCTTATTCAAATAGCAGAAGATACAGTACGTACGACTGACGAAATTAGTTCAGCCATTAATGAAATAGCAAAAGCTACAGAAGAGCAGGCATATGATACAGAAAAAAGTGCTGAACAATTAAATCAACTATCCGGAAATATTGATCGTGTTATTGAGCATACAGAGAAGATTGCTTCCATGACAGAGGATATTGATCATTTAAGTAATCAGGGTGTAGAAACTGTCAGCCAACTCTCTATTTGGTCAGAGAAGAATCGCGAATCTTCACAACAGGTAAGTAACATTGTTCAAGAAGTAGATAAAACTTCATCTGATATATCAAGTATTGTTAATACAATCACAGATATCGCAACTCAAACTAATTTATTGGCTCTAAACGCTTCTATTGAGTCAGCTCGCGTCGGTGAAGCCGGTAAAGGTTTCGCAGTTGTCGCTGATGAAATTCGAAAATTATCGGAACAAACATCTAATGCTACTGAGGATATTAAGAATAAAATCTCTGCAATTCAGGATATTTCTAAAAGTGCTGTGCAGGAAATTAGTACAAGCCTTAGCATTGTCGAACAAAATGCAAAAGCTACAAAGGATACTAGTGAGATTTTTAATACAATAAAGACAGCTCTAGATCAAACGAGTGAAGTGGCACAAGAGGTGAAACATTTATCTCATGAGATGGATGAACGCAAGGAGCAAATCATTAGTGCCGTACAAAACATATCTGCTTCTGCCATAGAAACTTCTGCAGGTACAGAACAAGTTTCCGCCTCCGCAAATGAACAACTTAAAAGCATCGAGACTGTCTCTGAAAAAGCTAAAGACTTAAATGCTATTGCTGATGCTTTAAGAGACGAAATGAAAAAATTCACTATTTAATGTAAAAAGCTGATTCAATTATGAATCAGCTTTTTTACATGTTGTTGAAATACTATTATGTCCATGAAATCAAGGTGACAAATTAAAAAGTAGAGCCCTTTTTCAAAACGAGGGGTTGATCTCCGTTCCGACTGAGTGCTTTCCTGGGGGCGTCCGATGAGCCGCTTCACTCGCGTTGCTCGCTCCAGGGTCTCATCTGTGACGCTGAATCCCCGAGGAGTCACTCAGTCCATATGCGTCAAGTTAAGGATAATCAGATTACATGTCTTCGTTTGGTGGTAAAGAAAAGCACAACCACTAACATGAGGAGGAATATAGGATGAAACCGACACATGCACCCTATTCTTTAAAGCAGTTGTTCTCGATATTGTCGCCCAAAAGAACTTCATCAGATTGCTAAAACAACTAACTTTATACAAAGAACAAGAAAATTAACTCTTTCTGCCTTCATGAAGCTTCTCTTTGAACAAACAAAAGGCTTATCACAACCTTCTCTCACGACCCTTTGCACGCATTTGAGTAAGCAGCAGGTCTACATGACGAAAGAAGGGCTAAATCAACGATTCAATGAAAAGACTGTGTGCTTTCTTCGAACCATTTTTCAATGCTTGTTTGCTCAACAATCAACGCTGTCATTGGCCAAGATGCCAATTAAGACCCACTATCCTTTGACACGGATACGCATTCTTGATGGCACGTCGATTAAATTGCCAGCTACTTGTATCTCTACCTACCCTAGTACAGTTGGAGCAGGCGTTAAATTTCAAATGGAGTTTGATTACCTCACAGGAAGTTTCCCATATATCGAACTACAAGCTGGTAAGGCAGGCGATTGCCCCTCTGGTATGAAACGTTTAGAGACAGTTGAGAAAGGCGATTTACTGTTACAAGATCTTGGTTACTTTCAATATAAACTGTTTCAAAAAATTGATGAAAAAGGAGCGTTTTATATTTCGCGTGCACGTGTGGATACTACGTACTTTGTGGATCATCCCCATCCTCCTCAACATCCCGATGGACGTATTCGAAAGATGTATGCTTATGAACGGCTAGATTTAGAAAATGAGTGGCCAACACTGAAACGTGGGGAAATGCGCGAATTTCCACGTGTGTATTTGGGGAAAGAGGAAAAATTACCAACGCGCTTGATTCTCTATCGTTTCACTAAAAAGAACAACAACGACAAGAATATCGAATTAAACGTCGTGCCCAAACTAAGCCCGGTCAAATTAAGCAAAAATCCAAAGCATTATCGGGCATTTCTACCTTAATTACGAATCTACCTCAAGAAATTACAGCTAAAGAAGTTGTACAACTGTATCGATACCGTTGGCAAATTGAATTATTATTCAAAACCTGGAAAAGTGATTTCAAGGCGTCCTACTTTCGAAAAATGAAACAGGCAAGATGGGAATGCCACCTCTATGCAGAACTAATTATTCTCTTAATTAGCACTTTATTTTCCTATCAATTTCGAATTTACTTTTGGCAGGAAAAACAAATTATTCTGAGTGAACGACTAACCATGCGGGCAATCCAACCAAAAATAGGGATACTTTGGCGCGCTCGTGATCAACCGAGTTGGCAAAGTACCCTACAAGAAATTGAATGCATCCTGTTTGCGATTGGACGAAAGCGCACCACCCGCAAACCCTAAGCGGTTGGAAAGAGGAGATTTCAACAAATACGCATTTTTCCAAAAGGGGAAATGTGTATTTCGTGATGGTCTTTCGTTCAGGATACTTTTTATTTTCCCTGTTTATCAAAAAATGAAACCCCTTTTAAGAATAGGGGCACCACTAATGGCGGTTGATAGATGGGAGTAGAAAAGTAATCTTGCTTAACTTGACGCATATGGTCACTCAGTCTACACTCCAATCAACATCGCTCATAGTATTTTCATGGCATTTCACATAAATGTATAGTGATGAATTGAAGTCTTAACCATTACTATTTTGCACAAAGAAATGGAGCTTTGATAACATTTTTCTATGCGAAAGCAGAGCGACAGCAATAAGTGGCTTTATGAAAAGTGACAAATTGGTGCTATCCATAAAATGCAGGACAACAACTATAGAATTGTGTCACTATTCTATCCATTTAATGATGGTGAGTAGCATGCTTTTACTTTACTTTTTGAGGGAAGAAAATATTTAAAGTTCTACACTATTGCTGATTGGAGTGCAAGGCTACTCGACTCCCGTGGGATAGCGAGACAGACGAGAAACTGAGGCCA